>JBFYUA010000044.1:0-14483 GCA_041300305.1 Dehalococcoidia bacterium
GTTTCAAAGGCCCTGTGCTGCTGGGGGTTGACCATGCCGGCCCGTGGCTGAGGGACAGGCACACCACTGAAAAATGGCGGTACCGCCGCACGCTGGCCGCTGTTACCAGGTCGCTGGAATCTGCAATTGAAGCAGGTTTCGACCTGCTGCATATCGACCCCACTGTGGACCGCGAACTGCCGCCCGGGCAGGCCCTCGATATAAACACCATCGTGGAGAGGACCGTCCTGCTGATAAAAGCCTGCGAGGATTTCCGTAATAAACGCAACCTGCCCGCTATCGCCTATGAGGTGGGGACCGAGGAGGTGCATGGCGGTTTGGCCGACGAGTATGTATTCAAAACTTTCCTGGCCGCATTGCGCAGGCGGATGAACGAAGAAGGCCTGGCGCATGCCTGGCCGTGTTTTATCGTGGGCAAGGTGGGCACCGACCTGGATACTACCATGTTCAGCCCGCAGGTGGCAGGGGAGCTTTACGGCGCCGCCAGCCGCTACGGCATGGTGCTCAAGGGGCACTATAGTGACAATGTGGAGAACCCCGCAGATTACCCGGCCAGTAAAATGGGAGGCGCTAACGTGGGCCCCGAGTTTACCGAGGTTGAATGCGATGCCCTCTTCGAGCTGGAATCAATGGAAACCGCTTTACCAGGCAAACCTGGTGAAGCCGCTGCCCGTTTTACCACTGTCCTGAAGGACGCGGTAATCCGCTCCGGCCGCTGGGAAAAGTGGCTTCACCCCGATGAGACAGGAAAATCCTTCAGCGGTCTCACTTTCGTAAGACAAACCTGGCTGCTCAAAACAGGCGCCCGCTATGTCTGGACGGACAGTGCGGTGCTGGCAGCGCGCAAGCGACTTTACGCGAATGTGAAAAAGGACGGGTTCGATCCTCACGGGTTCGTTGTCAACCGCATAACGCAACAGATATTGAAATACTGCCGGGCCTTCAATTTGTACGGCACGGTACCCATCCTCGAGGCTGAGTTTGAACGGCGCAGGAAATTGCCTTTCTGGGGTGAGGGCCAGGTGCTGGCCGCGGGGGAGATGATAGTGGAGTTGATGCGTCCCGGCTCCGGCCAACCGCTCGATGTCACCGGCGAATTCAAAGGCCCTTACGCCAGCGGTGCGCCCGCTAACTTTGCCAGCGCGTCCGCCAGGATAGGCAAACGCACGGGCTTCGTTGGCTCAACCGGGCAGGACGGCTTTAGTCGACTGCTGCGCGACAGGTTCAAACGGGACGGCATAGACAGCACCTTGATTGCCTCCGTAAAAGGAAAAACAACCGGCTGCGCCTTCGTTTCCTACGATAAGGACGGAAGCCGCAAATTCATCTTCCATATCGCCGGCACAGGCTCCGACCGGTTGCCGCCGCCGGACCGGGCCGTCCGCTATGCCGGATCGTTCCGCCACCTGCACCTGATGGGCTGTTCGCTATCGGTCAGCCGATCCATGCGTGAGACCTGCATTGCCATGGCCCGGGCCGTAAAAAAATCCGGCGGCAGCGTCAGCCTTGATCCCAACCTCAGGCCGGAACTGCTTTCAGCCGATGGATGCCGCAGCATCCTGCTCCCAGTGGTCGGGATGTCGGACATCGTACTGCCAAGCGGTAGTGAAGCCAGCCTGCTGGTGCATGAACCGGACGCGGACAGGGCCTGCCAACGGCTGCTGGAGATGGGTGTAAAAGTTGTGGTGCTCAAGCTGGGCGACCGCGGCTGCCGTGTATTTTCCGCAGGCGGAACCGTGGACGTGCCAGGCTTCAAGGTCAAAGCAGTTGACCCCACGGGCGCGGGGGACTGTTTCGACGCCGGCTTTATCAGCGGCTACCTGGATAACCTGCCGCTGTACGAAGCTGCCCGCCTGGCCAACGCCATGGGCGCGCTGGCCGCGTCACGGATGGGCCCCATGGAAGGTACGTTTACGCTAAAAGAGGTTACAGCTTTTATGAAGGGGCGGGGTTAAAACCCCGCCCCTTTCAGTTAATTACTTGCCTTTAGCCTTGTCTTCTTCCTGCAGCACGCGCCGCAAGACTTTGCCCACCATGGTCTTGGGCAGGGCTTCGCGGAATTCGATGTGCCTGGGGATTTTATAGGCGGTCAGCTTATCGCGGCAGAAGACCTGTATCTCCTCAACGGTGCACTTCTGTTCCGCCCTCAGTACCACCCAGGCTTTGACGGCCTCGCCCTGCGCGGCATCCGGCACACCTGCCACGCCTACCTCGAGCACCGCGGGGTGCTGCGAGATGACCTCCTCGATCTCAATGGGGAAGACCTGGTGTCCGCTGGGCTTGATGAGGTCCTTTTTACGCGAGGTAATGAATAGGTAGCCGTCCTCATCTAAGTAGCCGATGTCCCCGGTGTACAGCCACCCGTCACGCAGCATCTCCGCCGTGGCTTCGGGACGGTTCCAGTATCCCTGCATGATGTGCGGGCCTTTAGCGATGATCTCACCGGCCTCGCCCGGCTTCATCTCCTGCTTTCCCGTATCGATATCGACGATTTTGATTACCGTATCGGGAGTGGGCATACCAACGGCGCCTTCCTTCCACTTGCCCAAAAAGGGACCCATGGCCAGCACTCCCGATTCGGTCAGGCCGTAGGCCTCCACGATTTTGCCGCCGGTGACGATCTCCCACTGCCTCTTGGTTTCGGGGAGGAGGGGAGCGGCCGCCGCCACGGAGGATTTCATGGTCTTGAAATCGACTTTGCCCGATTTGACCTCCGGCCTGTTCATCAGGCCGATGAAGATGGCTGAGATGGCCGGGAAAAAGGCGGGCTTGACCTTCTTGATGGTGGTCAGCACGTCCGGTACCTCGCGGGGATTAGCTATAAGCGCGGTGGGGTAGCGCCCGGCTATGGCAGTGGATAACAGTATCACGTTACCGTAAACGTGGAAGAAGGGCATCAACAGTACCAGCGTATCAACCCAGTCCGTGGCCAGCGGCTTGGACCAGACGTGAATCTGCCTGCCGTTCATGAATATGGCCTCATGGCTGAGCATCACGCCCTTGGGAGTGCCGGTGGTGCCGCCGCTGAATAGCAGCAGTCCGGTGTCTTTGCCGGTCACTTTTACATCAGGCTTCTTGTCCCCGGCATGTTTCTTCATAAGGTCTTGCAGCCAGATATCATTGCCCTGCACACTCTCCAGGTATTGTCCCAGCTTCTTTTCCATCAGTAATGTGAACATAAATTTCATAAAAGGCGCCAGGTATTCCTTGATGCTGGTGGCGATAAGCAGGCGCAGACTGGTGCGCGGCTGGATCTTCTTCACCACATCGTAATAAGCCGTCAGCACGATGGCCACTTCTGCGCCGCACTCTTTGAGCGCGAACTCCAGTTCCCCCTCGCTATACAGGGGGTTGACGGGCACCGAGATGGCCCCGGCCTTCCAAATGGCAAGCTGACCGATGACGATATTAGGGCAATTCGGCATCAGCATGGCCACGCGGTCACCCTTCTTGACACCGCTGGCAGCCAACCCGGCGGCCAGCACATCACTCAGGTGGTCTATCTCCTTGTAGGACATCCACCTGCCTTTGAACCAGATCATGCGGTGCCCGGGCCGCTCTCTGGCTACGTCAGCCACATCCTCGAAAAGCGTCTTCTCAGGGTAGGGCACAAGCGTGCGCGGGACACCTGCATCGTAATGTTTATACCAGGGATATTCTGCCAATTCTTGCCTCCTGAATAATTATTTTATTTACGCGGACGGGTTTGAAGACCCGGCCCCTGCTACTTTTTAGCTTTCTCCTCTTCCTGCAGCACCCGGCGCAGTATCTTGCCCACCAGGGTCTTGGGAAGCGCCTCCCTGAAGTCTATGTATTTCGGCACCTTGTAGGCGGTGAGTTTCTCACGGCAATATTTCTGCAGTTCCTCGGAACTCAGGTTTGCGCCGGGCTTGAGCACCACCCAGGCTTTGACCGACTCAACCTGTATGGGATCGGGGATGCCGGCTACGCCCACCTCGGCAACCGCGGGGTGAGCCGATATCACTTCTTCGACTTCCCTCGGCCAGACCTGGTGACCGCCGGGCTTTATGAGGTCTTTTTTACGGGAGGTCAGGTAGATATAGCCGTCATTGTCCATGTAGCCGATATCCCCCGTATACAGCCACCCGTCCCTGATCATCTCATCGGTGCCCCTGGGATTATTCCAGTACCCCTGCATTACCTGCGGGCCTTTGGCAACGACCTCACCTTCCTGACCGTAGGGCAGTTCCTTATCAGGTTCAGCCGCATCGACGAATTTTACAATAACATCCGGCAGCGGCAGTCCCACCGAGCCCTCCTTCCAGGCGCCGTTTAACGGTCCAACAGAGAGAACAACTGTCGATTCCGTCATGCCGTAAGCTTCCAGTATCTTTGCGCCGGTCATGGCTTCCCAACGCTGCTTGGTTTCCACCATCAGCGGGATGGCCCCCGACAGGCAGAATTTAAGACAGCTGAAATCTACCTTGCCAGCCTTGACCTCGGGGTGTTCCATCAAGCCTATGAACAAAGTCGGAACACCCGGCATGGAAGCGGGACGGACCTTCTTAATGGTGGCTATAACGTCATCCAGATCACGTGGATTGGCCACTACGGCCAAAGGACTGCGCATGGCGAGCGAACTCGCAATGACACCATTGAAGCCGTAGGCATGGAACATGGGCATCAGGGCCATGGTGTAGTCGTTTTGGGTCATCAATCCGCCCTTGTTCCAGGTATTGCTCTGCAGGGCCACGGCCACCATATTGCGGAAGGAGAGCATGGCCCCCTTGGGAGCCCCCGTGGTGCCGCCGCTGAATAAAATCAGGGCCGTATTATCGATGCCAGGTTTTACCCTGGGGGCGGGGTCGCCCGCGTGCCTGGACATCAGTTCGTCCAACCAGAGATCTCCTTTTTCCAGCTGCAGCGTGTGCGGTTGTTTAGCTGCGGGCGGCATGTAATCTTCCAGCGACGTGGCAATGATAAGCTTCAGCTTTGTGCGCGGCTGCACCTTCTTGATACTGGCATAAAGCAGGTCCCAGACAATGATAACCTCGGCTTCGACCGTGGCCAGCGCATGCACCAACTCATCCTCGTTATACAACGGGTTGAGCGGGACATATATACCCTCGGCCTTCATGGCACCGAATGCACAGATCAATTGTTGAGGTGTATTAAGCAGCATGCTGGCCACGCGGTCTCCCGGCTTTACGCCGTTGGCTATCAGCGCTGACGCCATGACCTCGAACAGGCGTGAAGCCTCCTTATACGTGAAATACCTTTCCTTGAAATACATGAAGGTGTGTTCAGGCATCTCAGCAGTTGTTTCACTGACAATGTCCAGCAACGTTATCTGGGGATATGGTTCCAGGGAATGGGGTACCTCAGGGTCATAGCTTTTATACCAGGGATATTCCGCCATTTGACAGCCTCCTCTCAAATTATTATTTACTATATATTATAATATCCGCCCTTATTTTTCCTGCCTGCTTATTTCCTCGTCCTGCAGGAGCCTGCGCAGTACCTTGCCCACGAACGTTTTGGGCAGGTCCTTGCGGAACTCGATGAACCTGGGGACCTTGTAGCCGGTCAACTTCTCCCTGCAGAATTTTTGCAGTTCTTCGGGGGAAACAGTTTGTCCCGACTTTAAGACAATCCAGGCCTTGACAGCTTCCATCTGCCTGGGGTCAGGTATGCCGCCCACACAGGCCTCAGCAACGGCGGGATGGGCCATGAGTATCTCCTCGATCTCGCGCGGCCATACCTGGAAGCCGCCGCACTTGATCACGTCTTTTTTTCTGGATGTGAGGAAGACATAGCCTTCATCATCCATATAGCCGATATCACCCGTGTAAAGCCAGCCATCGCGCAGTATCTCCTTTGTCTCCTCCGGACGGTTCCAGTAGCCCTGCATAAGCTGCGGGGCCTTTATCAGGATCTCACCATTTTCGCCCTGAGCCACATCCCGCGTGGCAGTGTCGATATCCACGATGCGGATGATGGTATCGGGCAGGGGCAGGCCGATCGAACCCTCCTTCCATTTGCCCAGCGCCGGCGTGGTCAGCATGGCCATGCCGCTCTCCGTGAGCGCGTATCCCTCGGCCACACGGCCGCTGATATGCTTTTCCAACTGTTCCTTGGTCTCACGCATCAGCGGTGCGGCGCCCGAGGTAGCCATACGCAGGGATTTCAGGTCGCCCGGCTTAAGCTCGGGATACTCGAGTAAAGATATGAACATACTGGGTGCGGCGCCGGTATTGGTTATCTTATACTTCTTTATCGTCTCTACCATGCCCTTGATATCACGCGGATTGGCTACCAGCACAGATACGTTATGTTGTACCAGGGCCATGCCGAAACTGGCATAGATGCCGAACGAATGGAAAAGCGGCAGCGGCACCAGGAACATCTCGTCCCAGCCGATGGATACGGCGTTGAACCAGGCCGCCACCTGCAGGCCGGTAATAACCAGTGAATGGTGACTCTCCATAACACCCTTTGGCGTTCCTGTTGTGCCGCCGCTGAATAAAATCATGGCGGTATCCTCCGGCTTAACTTCCACCTCCGGCGGTTTGGCGCCGGCATATTTGCGTGTTAAATCCAGCCACCAGTGGTCACCCTGTTCGATAACAGAGGCGGATTTCTCTTTGTCGGGGGTAGTGTAATCATCAAATTCGGTGAGAATGACGGTCTTCACACTGGTGCGGCCCTGGAACCTCTTGATCATCCCGTACCACAGGTTCAATACCACCGCCACACCGACGTTAACATCATTTAACCTGGCCTCAAGCTCAAATTCGGTGTAAAGCGGGTTGAGAGGCACTATGATGGCGCCGAGCTTCCAGACAGCGAAGAAAAGAATGTAGTTCTGTGGGCAGTTCAGGAAGAGTGCTGCCACGCGGTCCCCTTTCCTGACGCCCATGCTGGCCAGCGCCGCCGCCAGGGCATCGCTCTCATTTTCAACTTCCCGGTAGCTCACCTTCCTGTCCTGGAAGATCAGCATAGGGTAGTCGGGCCTTTCTCTCCCGGCCTCTCTGATCACGTCCAGTATCGTTTTCCTGGGATAGGGTTCCAGCGAGTGCGGCACGCCTTTATCGTAACTTTTGTACCAGAGGTATTCGTCCATCTGTCAACCCCCGCCGGTTAATTTGTTATGGCCGGCCGCATTGCGGCCGGCCTTCAACGCTATTACGGTTTCTGCTGTTCCTCTTCCTGCAATACCCGCCTCAGGACTTTGCCAACCAGTGTCTTGGGCAATTCCTTTCGAAACTCGATAGCCTTGGGCACCTTGTAGCCTGTCAGTTTCTCGCGGGCAAATTTCTGGATGTCGTCCGCTGTCGCACTCGAACCCTGCTTGAGCACGACCCACGCTTTCACTGCTTCGCTCTGCTGAGCGTCCGGTATACCGGCCACGCACACCTCGGACACTGCCGGATGGGCACTGATGACCTCCTCCACCTCGCGCGGCCACACCTGGAAGCCGCCGGGCTTGATGAGGTCTTTTTTACGGGAGGTTATGAAGACATAGCCGTCCTCGTCCATGTGCCCGATATCACCGGTGTAGAGCCAGCCGTCCCGCAGCATCTCTCTGGTTTCTTCGGGACGGTTGAGGTAACCCTGCATCAACTGCGGGGCTTTCATGATAAGTTCACCTGTCTCGCCGGGCTTAAGGCTGCCCTCGCCGGTTTCAAGGTCGCCGATCCGTACCACCACGTCAGAAACCGGGCAGCCGATGGAACCTTCCTTGAACTGGCCACGTGCCGGGCTGACGCAGCAGGCGATCATGGATTCAGTCAGGCCATAGCCTTCGGATATGCGTCCCCCGGTCAGCGCCTCCCAGCGTTTTTTGGTTTCGGCCATCAGCGGGGCTGCGCCGGACATGGACATCTTCAAAGATTTGAAATTTGCCTTGCCCGCTCTCACCTTGGGATTTTCCAGGATAGCATTGTAGAGGGTCGGCACACCCAGCATGAAATTGGGTTTATCTTTTTCTATGGTGCTCACTATCAGGGCGCGGTCGCGGGGATTGGCCACCAGGCAGATGGGGTTATGCCCCACGATACCAACTGACAGCACGCCGACGTTACCGAAGGCATGGAAAAGCGGCAGCGGGCACATATAAACATCCGTCCAGGGGCTTATCTCGCTGGCGAACCACGTGTTTATCTGGAGCCCGGTGTAAACTCCCGCTGAGTGGATCCCCACTGCTGCCTTGGGCAGGCCGGTAGTGCCGCCGCTGAAAAGTATCCAGGCCGGGTCATCCGGTCCAATTTTTATATCGGGCCGTTTGGCGCCCTTGAATTCACGGACAGTATCCAGGAACCAGGAGTCGCCCTGCCCGACCTTTGCCAGGTAATGCCCCTCCTTCTTTTCCTTGAGCAGGGTAAAAGCCAGGTTGAGCAGCGGCTTCAGGTAATCCTTGACGCTGGTGACGATGATCCTCTTGACTTTGGTACGCTTCTGCACTGCTTTGAGCGTCGCGTAAAAGGGCGTGAGTGTTACCGCAATTTCTGCTCCGCATTCATTGAGGGTATGTTCGAGCTCATGTTCCGTGTACAGGGGGTTTATTCCGGCGACTATGCCGCCGAGCTTCCAGGCCCCCATCTGGGCAATGACGAACTGCGGAACGTTAGGGAGCATGACGGCGATGCAGTCGCCCTTCTTGAAGCCCATCTCAGCCAGTGCAGCAGCTAAGGCGTCGCTGTCTTTCTGCATTTCCGAGTAGGTAAGGGTCCTGCCCATAAAGAGCAGCATGGGGTGTCCGGGTTTTTCCCTGGTTGTCTCATCGATAATATCGAGCAGCGTCTTCTTCGGATATGGTTCCAGGGTACGCGGCACGCCGGGGTCATAACTTTTGTACCACAGGTAATCAGTCAATTCACACTCCTTTTAACAGCCTTTAAACTTTCGGAAGGCGGCTGCCACCACTATTTTGGTCTTTTTTTCGATCCAACTAAGTTTTCCTGGCCTTTTCTTCCTCTACCAGGACACGGCGCAGCACCTTGCCAACCATGGTCTTGGGCAACTCGCTGCGGAACTCGATGAACTTGGGAATTTTATAGGCGACTAATTTTTCCTTGCACCAGGCCTGTATAGCTTCCGCCGTCACGGTCTTGCCGGCCTCAAGCACCACCCATGCTTTCACTGCCTCGCCCTGCTTGGCATCCGGGATACCGGCCACACAGGCCTCAGCCACGTCCGGATGAGAGCTTATGACCTCTTCGACTTCGCGCGGCCAGACCTGGAACCCGCTGGGCTTGATAAGGTCTTTTTTACGCGATGTAATGAAAAGATAGCCGTCTTCATCCAAATACCCGATATCTCCTGTGTAGAGCCAACCGTCCCTGAGCATTTCCGTGGTCTCCTGCGGCCTGTTCCAGTAGCCTACCATGAGCTGTGGCGCTTTGACTACGATTTCACCTTCTTTACCAGCGGGCAGATCACCCTCGCCGGTTTCCATATCGCCTATCCTCACGACTACGTCGGGAAGAGGCATGCCGGTGGAACCCTCCTTCCATTTGCCCAGGTAAGGTGTAACGCAGGATGCCATGGTGGCCTCAGTCATGGCATAGCCCTCGACTATACGGCCGCCTGTCAATTCTTCAAAGCGTCTCTTTGTCTCCGCCAACAGCGGTGCAGCGCCTGAAACACAGAACTTCATGGACTTGAAATCCACCTTGCCGGCCTTCACCAGCGGATGCTCCAGCAGCGCAATATACAGGGCGGGCACGGCCGGGAAAAAAGTGGGACGGTCATGCTTTATAGTCTTGATAAGGTCCTCGCGGTCTCGCGGATTGGCAACGATGGACAATGTCACATGGCACACTATGGCAGTACTCATAATGCCGTATGTAGCGTAGACATGAAAAAGCGGCAACAGCGCCATGATGACGTCTTTGTAGCTTTCGATCATGCCACCGAACCATGCTGTGTACTGCAGGGCGGTTACCACCATGGAATGATGCGTGCCTACCACGCCCTTGGGCGTGCCCGTTGTGCCTCCGCTGAAGAGTATCAATGCAGGGTCTGCAGGCAGTACCTTGATATCCGGCCTCCTGCTCCCGGCATACTGTTTTATCAGGTTCACCAGCCAGTAGTCTCCCTTCTCCAGCTCTACATAATGCCCTTCCTTCTTCTCTTTGAGCAGCGTGAACAGCACATTGAGCATCGGCGGGAGGTAATCCTTGATGCTGGTGGCAATAACCAGCCTGACGTTGGTGCGCGGCTGTATCTTTTTAAACTGCTTGTAAAACATAGTCAGAACGATGGCGGTTTCAGCCCCGCAATCCTTGAGAGCATGCTCCATTTCGCTTTCCGTATACATCGGATTCAAATGTACCAGTATGGCTCCGACCTTCCATGCTCCCCAGCGGCAGATAAGCGCTTGCGGGCAGTTGGGCATAATGAGAGCGACGCGGCCCCCTTTTTTCACACCTTTGGCAACCAGGGCCGCAGCAAATTCGTCGCTTAACTTCTGAAATTCGGCATAGGATATCTTCCTGTTCTTGAACAACATCATGGGATAGTCCGGACGTTCTTTCACCGCCTCATCAACGTAATCTACGAGCGTCTTCTGCGGATAAGGTTCGAGCGTTTTTGGAACACCGGGATCGTAATTCTTAAACCAGCGGTATTCTGCCATGCAACAACCTCCAAACGATTTTATTTTACGATGAAATCGATTATATCATACTGCCCCCGGCCAACCAGTGCCGGGGGCAGTATGATACTGAATAGTCTATTTCTTGTTTTTAGCTGCTTCCTCTTCCTGGAGGACCCTTCGCAATACTTTGCCTACCATGGTCTTGGGCAGGTCACTGCGGAAGTCAATGTACTTGGGTATCTTATAGCCCACCAGTTTTTCCTTGCAGAATGCCTGTATTTCCTCGACCGTAGCCGTTTTACCGGCCACCAGTACGACCCAGGCTTTAACGGCCTCGCCCTGCTTGGCGTCGGGGATACCGGCCACGCTAACCTCGGCCACTGCAGGATGGGCATTGATGACCTCTTCAACTTCCCTGGGCCAGACCTGGAAGCCGCTGGGCTTGATGAGGTCCTTCTTGCGTGAGGTGATGAAAACATAACCGTCGTCGTCCATGTAGCCGACATCGCCGGTATAGAGCCAGCCGTCCCGCAGCATCTCCTTGGTCTCTTCGGGCCTTTTCCAGTAACCCTTCATCAATTGCGGCGCGCTGAAGACGATCTCGCCTTCTTTGCCGGCCGGCAGATCGCCTTCGCCCGTTTCGATATCGCCGATCCGGATAATGACATCAGGAAGCGGCATGCCCACCGAACCCTGCTTCCACTGACCCCTGAAGGGGGTGCAGGTGGCGGCCATGGTGGTCTCGGTGAGCGCGTAGCCCTCCACGATGCGCCCGCCGGTGAGGTCCTCGAAGCGCTTCTTGGTCTCATAAAGTAGGGGCGCAGCGCCTGAATTGCAGCATTTCATGGAGCTGAAATCCACCTTGCCTGACTTAACTACCGGGTGCTCCAGCAGCGCGATGAACATGGCCGGTACTGCCGGGAAGAAAGAAGGTTTGTCGTGCTGTATGGTGGCTATCACATCATCGCGGTCGCGCGGATTGGCTATGAGAGACAGCGCTGCATGGCCGACGATGGCCGTGCTCATCACTGCGTAGGTGGCAAATGAGTGGAATAGGGGTAATACTACGCACATAACGTCTTTGTACGGCTCGGTGATCTCGCCGAACCACCTGTTGAATTGCAGGCCGGTGATCACCTGTGAGTGGTGGGTGCCGACCACGCCCTTGGGCGTGCCGGTGGTGCCTCCGGAGAAAAGTATCAGTGCGTCGTCGCCCGGCAGGACCTTGACGTCTGGCCGCTTGGCACCCGCCTTCTCTTTGATGAGGTCAGTCAGCCAGAAATCGCCTGATTGCAGGACGATGCGATGGCCACCTTTTTTCTCCATGGCCAGAGTAAAGAGCACCTTGAGCAGCGGCGAAAGATAGTCCTTGATATTTGTTGCGATCACCAGCTTAACCTTGGTGCGTGGCTGCAGTTTCTTAAACTGGTCATAGAACATGGTCATGACAACCACAGTTTCTGCGCCGCAGTCGTTGAGCGCATGCTCGAGGTCGGACTCAGTATAGGTGGGATTCAAATGTACCAGGATAGCGCCGACTTTCCAGGCGCCCCAGCGGCAGATAATTGCCTGGGGCACATTCGGCATGATCAACGCTACGCGGTCGCCCTTCTTGACGCCCTTGGCCGCCAGTGCCGCTGCGAATTCGTCGGTCAGCTTCTGTATCTCGGCATAGGACATCTTCCTCTTCTTGAAAAGCACCATCGGGTAATCAGGGTGCTCCTCAACAGCCTCATCAACATAGTCTACCAGTGTCTTCTGTGGGTACGGCTCCAGTGTCTTGGGAACGCCTTTGTCATAGTGATTTAACCATCTTTTGTCGGACAAGTAGAAACCTCCTAATGATTTGATTTTATCGTCAAGCGTTATACGCCTAACTTACGCATCGGTTTACGGTTTGGCCGCGGCCTTTTGTTTGGCCAATTCCTCCTCTACGAGTACCCGTTTCAGTATCTTACCCACCAGCGTCTTGGGCAATTCAGTGCGGAATTCAATCTGTTTAGGCACCTTGTAGGCCGTCAGCTTTTCCCGGCAGTGAGCCTGTATCTCTTCTGCGGTGGCCGTCTCTCCCTGGCGCAGAACGACCCAGGCCTTGACCGCCTCCACCTGGTAGGGGTCAGGTATGCCGGCCACGCCGACCTCGGACACCTTGGGATGCGAGCTTATCACCTCTTCAACTTCCCGCGGCCAGACCTGGAAGCCGCCGGGCTTGATCAGCTCTTTCTTGCGGGAGGTAATGAACAGGTAGCCGCCCTCGTCCAGGTAGCCAACATCGCCCGTGTGCAGCCAGCCGTCGATGATCATCTCGGCAGTGGCGTCAGGGCGGTTCCAGTAGCCCTCCATCATCTGCGGGCATTTGACGACTATCTCGCCCTCCTGTTTGGCAGGCAGGTCCTTAAGCCCTGTCTCAACGTCAACAATTTTCATAATAATATCAGGAAGCGGCAGGCCGGCCGACCCCGGCTTCCAGGTGCCCTCAATAGGCCCCAGGGTGATAGCCGCCGTCACCTCGGTCATACCATAGCCCTCGACGAGCTTACCGCCCGTGAGGTCTTCAAAGCGCTTCTTGGTCTCCGGCAGCAGCGGGGCAGCCGAAGCCACGCACAATTTCATGGAGCGGAAATCGACCTTGCCGGCCTTGACGGCGGGGTGTTCAAGCAAGGCGATGAAAAGCGTGGGGACGGCAGGCAAATAAGCGGGTTTGGTTTTCTGAATGGTCTTTACCATGTCGTCACGGTCGCGCGGGTTGGGCACCACCACCAGGGGATTATGCCCCATTATCGATGTGCCCATGATGCCGGCAAAGCCGTACACGTGAAAGAGCGGCATAATCATCATGACGCGGTCATCCCACTCGGTGAGCACCCTGTCATTCCAGACCTTGAGCTGCCACGATTCGGCTATCAAACACTTATGCGTCAGGATAACACCCTTGGGGACACCGGTGGTGCCTCCGCTGAAGAGCAGCAGGGCAGTATCCTTTGGTTCCGGTTTATAGGACGGGGCAGCTGACGAGGCGTACTTGGACATCAGGTCGCTCATCATAACATCGCCCTTCTCAAGCTCTATACGGTGCCCTTCCTTCTTCTCCTTCAATAACGTGAAAAGCAGAGACAGCATGGGCGGCAGGTATTCCTTGATATTGACCGCAATGATCAGCCGCAGCTTGCTTTTACTCTGCAGCTTCTTGACCATGCCGTAAAACGGTGTCAGCACGATGGCCACCTCGGCGCCGCACTCCTTTACCGAATGCTCAAGTTCGTGCTCGGTGTACATGGGGTTAAGCGGCACGGGGATGGCCCCGGCCTTCCAGGCGCCGAAAGATGCGATGAAACCCTGGGGGCAATTGGGCAGGAGGATGGCTATGCGGTCGCCTTTTTTCACTCCGTTGGCTGCTAGCGCCGCTCCGAAAATCCCGTAAAGTCTCACCATATCGGCATAACTTATCTCCGTGCCCTTGAAGAGGAGAAAAGGATGTTGCGGCCGCTTTTTGGCCGCCTCCTCGATCACGTCCAGGAAAGTTACCTGCGGGTAAGGTTCCAGGCTGTGCGGGACACCCGTATCATAGCTTTTATACCACGGATAATCTGCAACCATTTATCAACCTCCTAACATTGAATACTACGATTTTTGCCGTGGGAATACGCGTCTCAATCAGCATCAGTCACCCGGTTTAGCGGATTTCTCCTCCTCGATAAGGACCCTCCTGAGTATTTTGCCTATTTGGGTTTTGGGCAGGCTCTCCCTGAACTCGATCTTTTTAGGTACCTTGTAGGCCGACAATTTGGCCTTGCAGTGCTCCCTCAGTTCCTCAACGGTGCAGGTCATGCCGGCATTTAAAACCACCCAGGCTTTTACGGCTTCGCCCTGGTACTGGTCCGGTATGCCGGCCACGCCGGCTTCCAGCACAGAAGGGTGCTCA
>JBFYUA010000061.1:0-6507 GCA_041300305.1 Dehalococcoidia bacterium
GGGCGATGGGCATAGGCGCCCTGTTTGCAGCGGCTACCACCATCAGCGGCAGCCTGGCATTTCTCTCCAGGGACATCCTTGCACTGGGCAAAGACCAGATATTGCCGGCGGCACTGGGCAAAATTAACACCAGGACCCATACCCCTATCGCGGCTGTGGTAACGCTGGGCATTATCTCCGTGCTCGGCCTGGTGATGGCCGTTGTATTCGGTGAGAACTTCATCTCTTATTGCGCCACAGCGGTCTCCTACGCTTTCATGCTGCTATCCATGTTCGGCTGCATTGCCATGTACGTGCTGCCGCGCAAGATGCCTGAACGGTTTGAGCAATCGCCTTTCAAGCTCAAGGGCTTCTGGCATCCGTTTTTCACGCTGGGCGGAGCCGTCCTGTTTGCAGCGCTGATACTATGGGGGTTCATCTCGGGATATATCAAGGATCCGTCCTCAGGATGGCAGCCGGCGCTGGCACTTATCGTGCTGATTATCACCGGTTTCCTTTATTACTATCTGCGCAGGTGGCAGTTACGCAGGCTTGGCATCTCCATCGAAGATAAGCTGAATAAGGTGCAGGAGTATTAAACCACGCCGCGTAGGAATGAGGTAAAAAAATTGGAACTTTTCAATAGTAGAATCATAGACCGCTTCATCGCAAGGACGGGGAAATCCCGTGAACTCTGGGAGGCTGCCCGCAAAGTGATGCCCGACGGGGGCGGCAGCGACATGCAATGTTATTATCCATATCCCGTTTTTATGGAGCGCGCCCAGGATTCCAAGCTATATGACGTGGACGGCAACGAATACGTTGATTTCTTCTGCGGCGCAGGGACTGTGCTTCTCGGCCACCACTCACCGGTAGTACTCAAAGCCGTTGAGGAGGCCCTGCTAAAGGGCATCCCCGCATCAGTGGCATACAGTAACGAGGTAGAATACGCCTCGCTGCTACGCAAGCATATGCCCGGCATGGAACTGGTAAGGTTCCTGCCCAGCGGTTCGGAGGCCAACCAGGCGGGCATCCGCATCGCCCGTAAGTTTACCGGTCGGAGCAAGGTCGCAAAATTTGAAGGCGGCTACCACGGCCAGGCACAGGAGATGCTGGTATCTATTGAACCGGTTGGTGAAGCCTGCGGCATTGCCACAGCGCCCAATTGCGTGCCCTGGCATACTGCTATGCCCGGCCAGATGCTCGACACATTGGTTATCCTGCCTTTTAATAATACAGCGGCCAGCGTGGAGATAATCGAGAAAAACGCCGATGACCTGGCAGTCGTTATGGTTGAACCCGCTCTCGTGCACGGCGGCACAATTCCGGCCGGCAAGGAATACCTGCAGGCTATCAGGGAAGTGACAAAGAAACACGGCATACTTGTACTCTTCGACGAGGTAATCACGGGACTCAGGCTGGGACTGGGCGGTGCGCAGGCGGTCTATGGAGTCACAGCGGACATGACAGTGCTGGCCAAGCCAGTGGGCGGCGGTTACCCTCTCGGGGTACTGGGAGGCAGAAAAGACGTCATGGAAGTAATCTGCATGCAAAGGATGCATGACAAGGTCTGCGTGGCAGGTTCAACCAGCGGACATTCGGTCAGTATAGCGGCTGGCCTATCAGTAGTCAGGGAACTCGAGAAAGGAGAGTACTACAGACATGTACAGGAGCTAACCCTCATGGCAGTGAAAGGGTTGAAACGCGTATTCGCCGACGCCGGCGTCCCCTGCCGCATAACAGGAGATGTCTTCGGCATCTGGAGAGGGTTCTGGACGCATTTTACCGACTCTGCTCCCCAAAACTCACGAGACACTTACGGAACCGACCTGCTGAAGCTGTTGAATTTTTACATCGGTATGATAGGCCGCGGCATCTTCATGAGCCCGACCGGGGCGCCTTCCGTCTCCTTGGCACACACCAAAGAGGATATCGATAAAATGCTGGAAGCTGCGTCTTTAGTTCTCAAAGACCTTCAATCCCAGTAATTTATCTTTCAGGCTTAACGCTTCGCTTACTTATCCTTTAGCACATTTTTCTAGATTTCTATAGATATTTGCAATTTTCTATAGATTTTTATAAGCTTTTAAGGCCCGGCATTTTGACCGGCCGCGTATTGCGGTAATAGGGAGCCATCTTGAAGCAGGCAGATTTAATCAGCATCAGCGAAGCGAGCCAGATACTGGGAGTCAACGAAGCTACGCTGCGCCAGTGGACGGACGAGGGTAAGCTTGCCGCCTTCGTGACCCCCGGGGGGCACCGCCGTTATTCAAGGTCGGACCTGAAGAAATTCACCAAACCGTGCCACAAGACCATCGGCATAAAAGACCTGGTTACCGGGATAGAAGATACTACCAACAGGCACAGGGAGCTCGCACGCAGCTTTCTTGATAATTCCACACAGACTGCCATACCCTGCGGGGAACACCGGGTAAAACTGGCGGGCCTCGGCCGCCGGCTGCTGGCCCTGACGGCAAAGTACGTCAGTGAACCTGCGCGCAGGGAAGAAACATTAACAGAGGCGCAGGGGGTAGGCAGCGGCTTTGGCCGTTTGCTGGCTGAGATCGGGTTACCGCTTACCAGCGCGGTGAGCGCTTTCCTTATGCACCGCGAACCGATTGTGCAGGCTGCCTCACACCTGATGGCCAAACGCGAGGCCCAGGGCAGCCGTATCATGGAAGCGATACCGCTTACCAACCACTTCATCGACGAGACCCTCATCTCAATGATCGCCGCATACCAGCAATATTGCGCTGAAAATGTCAAAGGGGGCGCCGCATGATATCTGTATCACGCCTGCTCTGCGGCACAACCAGCCCGGGAGACACGCTACGCTACCGGGAACCGGGCACGGACAAAGACCCGGCAGCCGCGGGCATACCCGCGCCGGTGGTGGTCTGGAACTGCACCGGGCGCTGCAACCTGCGCTGCATACATTGCTACGCCGGCGCCGCCGACCAGGGTACAAACGGGCAGATGGATACAGCCGCGGGCAGGCAGTTTATCAGTGACCTGGCTGAATTCAAGGTGCCGGTTATACTCTTCTCCGGCGGAGAACCCCTGCTCCGCAAGGATATCTTTGAGCTAGCGGGATTCGCTTCAGCCAAGGGCATCCGGTTGGCCCTGTCCACCAACGGCACCCTCATCGATGCCGGGACAGCCGGTATTATTCAGCAAACCGGCTTTGCCGAGGTTGGCATCAGCCTGGATGGGACCAGCGCTACCAACGACCGCTTCCGCGGGAAAGAAGGCGCTTACAGGGAGGCGCTGCAGGGTATACGCCATTGCATAGTCCGCGGCATACGTGTTTCCCTGCGCCTGACCATTACCGCGCATAACCACGGCGAAATCCCCGCTATCTTTGACCTGGTCGAAGCAGAAGGCATAGACAGGGTCTGCTTCTACCACCTTGCCTATTCAGGGCGGGGGGACAGCCTGCGCGGGCAGGATGTGACGCATGCACAGTCCCGGCGCGCCGTGGATACTATTTGTGAACGTACACTGGATATGTACGGACGCGGCCTGCAAAAAGAAGTATTGACCGTGGGTAACCATACCGATGGAGTATATCTATACCTGAAAATGCTGCAGCAGGACCCGGGGCGGGCCGCCGAGATGCTCCATTTACTCAGGATGAACGGCGGCAATAATTCAGGCCTGCGTATAGGCGCCGTGGACGACCGGGGAAACGTTCATCCGGACCAGTTCTGGCAAAATCAAACACTGGGCAACGTGACGCAGCGCAAATTCGGCGAGATCTGGAGCGACACGTCACAACCGCTGCTGCAGGGTTTGAGAAACCGCAAGAAACTGCTCAAAGGCCGCTGCTCTCGCTGCAAATTCCTTGATATCTGCAACGGCAACCTCCGCGTGCGCGCCGAAGCAGTATACGGCGACACCTGGGCAGAGGACCCCGCCTGCTACCTGAGCGAAAAGGAAACCGGGGCTTAGCATGCCGCAGGGTTTACCATCCACGGTAATTCAACCCGCGTTGCGGCTCGTGGCCTGGGAGGTCACGCGGAGCTGCAACCTGTCCTGTGCACACTGCCGGGCCTCCGCCGGCAGCGGTGGGTACGAGGGAGAATTAGACACGCGCGCTTGCTATGGCATCATCGACCAGATACTGGAGGTGGGGAAACCAGTGCTCATCCTGACCGGCGGCGAACCGCTGATGCGCGAGGACATATTCTCCATCGCCGAATACGCGGCGCGTAAAGGCCTGCGCGTGGTGATGGGCAGCAACGGGACATTGATTACACCCGGCACAGCAGCAAAGCTGAAGGACGTCCCTTTATCGCGCGTTTCGGTCAGCCTCGACTTTCCCACCGCAGAGTTGCAGGACAGGTTCCGCGGGCAGCCGGGCGCCTACAAAGCCGCGCTGAGCGGCATTCAGGAACTGCGCGGCGCAGGTATAGAGGTGCAGGTCAACTGCACACTGACCAAACTGAATATCGGCTATCTCGATGACCTGATCAACCTGGCTATCAGCGCAGGGGCCGTGGCCTTTCATCCCTTCTTCCTCGTGCCCACCGGCCGGGGCCGCGGGCTTCAGGACGTTGAACTCAGCGCCGTTGAATATGAGCAGGCGCTGAACTGGATATATGATAAACAGATGGAACTGGGTAGCAGCATCTTCTTCAAACCAACCGACGCCCCGCATTACCTGCGGGTAATGAAACAACGCCGGAAGACAGAGGGACAGGCAGCTTCGCAACAGGCTGCGGTCCGCGGCCGCCACGGTACACTGCAGACCCTCTCCCGGGGATGCCTGGCCGGCACCGGGTTCTGTTTCATATCTCACGTGGGAAAGGTGCAGGGCTGCGGCTACCTGGAAGTGGAAGCTGGTGATTTAAAAAAACAGTCTTTCGCGCAGGTATGGGCTGATTCTCCACTGTTCACAAAGCTGAGGGATTCGGCCAACCTCAAGGGCAAATGTGGCGCCTGCGAATATAAGAGGTTGTGCGGAGGCTGCCGGGCGCGCGCCTTCGAAAGCACGGGGGACTACCTCGAGGCCGAACCCTACTGCCTTTACGAACCGGCCATACACGACGGGGGTTTATTGAATGACTGATGCAGCGCTGGATGCCGCGCCGCGCCACCTGCTCGGCCTGCTGCAGTCGGGGTTCCCCATGTCCCGCGAACCCTACGCAGACCTGGGCGCAAAGCTGGGGATCGGGGGCGATGACGTAATCAGCCTGATCCGGGAGATGAAGACCGCAGGCACAGTAAGGCAAATCAGCCCGGTGCTGGACGCCAGGAAGCTCGGTTACCAGAGCACACTCGTTGCTTTGATGGTAAATAAAGACCTCCTAACGGGTGCTGAACGGTATATTGCTGCTCACCCGGGCATCAGCCACGGCTACGAGAGGGAACACCAATTCAATATATGGGTCACCCTGTCGGTCCCACCCGGCGCCGATTTGCAGGCCGAACTGGAAGACCTGTCATCCCATACCGGCGCCGAATCCATATTCGCGCTGGCCGCGGTCAGGGTCTTCAAGCTGCGCACTAATTTTGGCGCCGATGAAGACGCCGGGCAGAATAGCTGCATCCAGGAGAACAATTACCTGCCTGGACCGGTTGCCCTGTCCCCCGCAGACAGGAAAATAATCAACCTGCTGCAGCGGGACCTGCCCCTTTGCCATGACCCGTTTGCGCCGCTGGCAGCAGCCCTTGAAATGAGCGTACCATCGCTCTTGAGCGTTTGCCGCTCGCTGCTGAGGCGGGGCATTATACGCCGCTACGGAGCTTCGATCAACCACTACAACGCCGGCTACAAGGCCAATGCCATGACCTGCTGGGCAGTGCCAACCGGCCAGGTCGATCTGATAGGCCGCCGGATGGCAGGGCTGAGACAGGTAAGCCACTGCTACGAAAGGGAGACCAACAAGCTATGGCATTACAATATGTTTGCCATGGTACACAGCCAATCCAAAGCGGCCTGCCTCAGTGTTATCGAAAAAATATGCGGGGATATTGATATCAGCGACTATGTTGCACTGTTCAGCACCAGGGAATTTAAGAAAACAAGGATTTTGTACAGGTTATAGGCCCGGCGCATGAATCCATATTATCCTGTCTTTCTCAATCTCAGCGGGAGGAACTGCGTCGTTGTCGGCGGCGGGCAGGTAGCCCTGCGCAAGGTGACCACCCTGCTCCAGCACGGCGCCGGTATTACGGTCATCAGCCCCCGCCTTTGCAAAGGCCTGCGCGCACTGCACGGCGAGGGTAAAATACTGGTCAGGCACCGTGCTTACCAGGCGGGAGATTTGGAAGGCGCCTATATCGCCATCATTGCCACGGGCAACCGCACAGTTAACCTGCATGCATCCCTGGAGGCCAGGTGCAACAGGATACCTGTCAACGTGGTGGACGACCCCGGCCTCTCCGATTTCATCGTGCCCTCGATAGTCCGCCGGGGCAGCGTTTCAATAGCTGTCTCAACGGCCGGCAAAAGCCCCGCCCTGGCACGCAAGATCCGCATTATGCTGGAAGGCAAACTGGAGAATGAGAGATCGGAAGAGCACA
>JBFYUA010000067.1:0-5668 GCA_041300305.1 Dehalococcoidia bacterium
GGACGTGAAGTGCGGATTATCGTCAAGCCGGACCAGGTAGATGACCTGGCTGCCATGCGGCTGGCGCGCGATATCGTGAAAAAAATCGAAGATAGCCTGGAGTATCCCGGCCAGATAAAAGTTACAGTTATGCGTGAGGTGAGGGCTGTAGATTACGCGAAATGATTGATGTGAGCTAAATATTTTTGAAGATCCTGGCAATCGGTGATGTCATTGGTAAGCCTGGCAGAAGGGCTGTTAAGCAGTTTTTGCCGGGCTTAATTAATGAGTTCGGCATTAATTTCGTGGTGGCCAACGGGGAAAACTCGGCCCATGGGATTGGTATTACGCTGAATACGGCGCGTGAGTTGCACGAGTCCGGCGTCGATGCACTGACAACCGGCAATCACGTTTGGGCGCAGCGTGAAATGATTCAATCACTTGATAGCGACCCCCGCATTATCAGGCCACTGAATTTTCCGCCCGCAGCGCCGGGGCGTGGCTTCGCGATTTTTGGCGAGGTCATGGTGGTGAACCTGATCGGCCGGGTATTTGTGGGGTGGTATGACTGCCCCTTCCGTACCATGGATTCATTGCTTTCCACCGTCTCTCCATTGCCCGGGATAATAGTAGTGGACTTTCACGCGGAGGCCACATCCGAAAAGGTTGCCCTGGGCAGGTATCTTGACGGACGTGTCAGCGCTGTGCTGGGCACCCATACCCATATCGGCACAACCGACGCGCGCGTATTGCCGGGGGGCACGGCCTATGTCACCGATATCGGCATGGTGGGTCCGGTGGATTCCATCATCGGGGATGATATTGACAACGTGTTGAACAGTTTTATAACGGGATTGCCGCACAAGTTGTCAGTCGGCAAGGGCAGGGTGGCCTTCGACGCCATGTTGATGGATATCGATGAGGAAACGGGAAAGGCCCGTTCAATCCAGCGTATCCGCCGCGAGGAGCCTGAGGAATGAAATACGACCTGCACCTGCACACTACGGCCTCAGACGGGCGATTAACACCGGCGGCGTTGGTGGAACTTGCCAGGGCCAGGGGCCTTGAGATAATAGCCATCACCGACCATGACAGTGTTGGTGGGGTCAGCGAGGCATTGGAAGAGGCCGGCCGCGGAACCGGGATGACCGTTGTCCCGGGAGTCGAAATAAATACGGACCTGGCGTCCGGTGAACTGCATATACTCGGGTATTTTATTGATTACCGTGATGCGGACCTGGCGCTGGCTTTACATAATATCAGGGAATCGCGGGTAGGCCGGGCACAGAAAATGGTGGAGAAATTAAGAAGACTGGGGATGTTGATTGAATGGTCGAGGGTGCAGGATTTGGCGCATGGGGAATCTATCTGTCGGCCGCATATTGCACAGGCGTTATTGGAGAAAGGATATGTTGCGAGCGAGCGGGAAGCCTTTGATCAATATATCGGACGTGATGGACCCGCTTATGTTGGGCGCGATAAAATCCAGCCTGCCGATGCCGTGAGGATCGTTAAATCGGCCGGAGGTCTGCCTGTTCTTGCGCACCCTGCAGGTATAAAAGACCTGAACGGTTTGATTATCGATTTGAAGGTTGCCGGCCTGGTGGGCCTTGAGGCTTACTATGGTGAGTACGATTCTAATACAGTAAACAGGATGGCCAGGTTAGCCGGTGAACACGGGTTACTCACCACCGGGGGCTCTGATTACCATCATTTCGGCGACGGCAGGGAGGTGCCCCTTGGGAGGGTGGATGTCCCGGAGGGGTCAATCAGGGGACTTTTCCGAGCCGCCGGGCGGATGGAAGAGCTGAAAAAAAAGTAATATAATATCTCGGTTTTAAGTAAATAAGCGCGGAAGGAGTAATATGGAAGCATCGCGAGAAATCTTTTGGGACATCCCTTTCATAATCCAGATCTGTCTCTATCTTTCAGCAGTAGTAGCTACCCTGCTGATCGGCTACTCGGTCTACAAACGCTACCAGATGTGGATGCTGGGAAAACCTGACAACCGTTTTGATAAACCGGTCACCAGGATATGGGAGTTTATCAAGCTGGGCATACTGGACGGCGTCTTTCACAGGCGTTTTCTTCGGGAGCCATACCCGGGCATAATGCATTTTTTGATATTTGTCGGTTGTATATTGCTGTTCATGGGTGCAGGCCTCGACTTTCTGAATCATTATGTATTTGAACCCCTGCATGCCCCGTTTATGCAAGGCGATCTGTATATCATGTTTGGCGGAATGTGGGATTTTGGCGGCACCATTGTCATCATAGGACTGGTTATGGCGTTTATCCGCCGCTACATCCAGCGCCCCAAGAGGCTTAACACCATAGCTGATGACGGCGTAGCCCTGCTTCTCATCTTTATCGTCGTTGTTACAGGCTTTTTCCTGGAGGGTTTCCGGATGATAGCCGCTGTGCCTCACTCTATAGGCTTGACTGAACCGGAATTTTACGCGCATCCCGAATGGGGGCAGGCATCGTTTGTCGGATTCTGGATCGCCGGGCTGTTTGCCGGCCTGCCGGAGGCCGCCAGGCTGCTGTGGTATCAGATTTTGTGGTACGGCCACGTCATAATCACCATTGGAGCGGTTTTCTATATTATCGTTGGCTGGGATAAGTTGACCCACATACTCGTTTCCCCGGCCAATGTGCTTTTCAAGACCTCCCGCCCCAATGGCGCCCTGAGCCTGGTTGACCTGGAGAACGCCGAAACCTACGGCATTGGTAAGATAGAAGATTTTACCTGGAAACAGCTTTTTGATTTAGATGCCTGCACAAATTGCGGGCGATGCCAGGACAGGTGCCCGGCTTATCTCACCGATAAACCGCTTTCGCCGCGGCAACTGGTGCAGGATTTGAAGACGCACTGGCTTGACCGTGCGCCTGTGCTGCTGGCTGCCAGGAAGGCCAGGGCAAAGGCTGGCGGAAACGGCGACGCCGCGGCTGCTCCTGAAGCTGCCGCAAGCGAGAAGGCCATGGTGGGCGAGATAATCAGCGAGGATGTCATCTGGGCCTGCACTACCTGCCGCGCCTGCCAGGATATCTGCCCTGTATTCATCGAGCATATCGATAAAGTTATCGACATGCGGCGCCACCTGGTCCTCGACCTTGCCCAGGTGCCGGAAACCGCCCTGGCCATATTGCAGTGTATAGAAGCCAGAGGGCATAGCTGCAAGGGCACGACACTGACGAGGACTGATTGGACAGCGGGACTGGATATCAAGCAGTTATCAGAAGACAGCAACGTCGAATATGTTTTCTTTGCCGGCTGTGCGGCTTCACTGGAGGAAAGGAGCACCAAGATAGCTATAGCCACCGCCAGGTTATTAAAGAAGGCGGGCGTGAGTTTTGGCATACTGGGCGCGCAGGAGATGTGCTGCGGGGAACCTGCCAGGAGGATGGGCAACGAGTACCTCTACCAGACGCTGGCTGCCAACAACGTGGAGCAGTTTAAGGGCTACAACATCAAGAAGATCATCACCATGTGCCCGCATTGCTTCAACACACTCAAAAACGAATATCCGCAGTTTGGCGGCGATTTCGAGATTATTCACCATAGCACTATGATCTCGCAGCTTATCAGCGAGGGCAAGCTTAAGCCTGCCGTCATGAAAGAGAGCAAAATCACCTATCATGATTCCTGTTACCTCGGCAGGCATAATGATATCTACAATCCCCAGCGCCATGTATTGCAGGCCATCAACAAGCTGCCGCTGCTGGAGATGGAACGTTCGCACAGCAACGGCTTCTGCTGCGGCGCCGGCGGGGGCCGCTTCTGGATGGAGGAGCGTATCGGCAAACGTATCAGTGAAGTCAGGATTGAGCAGGTCATGGAGACCGGCGCTGAGATAGTTGCTTCGGCCTGCCCGTACTGCGTGCAGATGTTCACCGATGCCATCAAGGCCAAGGGCGTCGAAGAGACTCTTATCGCCAGGGATATTGCCGAGCTTGTAGCAGAGTCCATGGACATTAAATAGAATTACAACGATTAAGTTAATGAAATAGCCGTGGTTTTATTAATCACGGCTATTTTATTATCGACGGCGTCAGCGAAAAATTGAGAAGGCTCAGGACGATTGGATCGTGACCAGGAGGGAGAGGATGGTAGAACGATTCGGCAAACTGACAACCGCGTCTTTCATCATAATGGGCATTGGAATAGTAACCTTCCTGCTTGTTATCCCTCTTTACGGTTACCCGGGGATTAAGCTTCTGATGATGTATTAATTTAGTTTGCATCAACAACTGAAACGGAAGATGAGGAAAAGGGAAGTTAAGCAAACCGGCGAAACAGGAATTTGGCTCCTCGGGTAGGATTCGAACCTACGACCTAGCGGTTAACAGCCGCCCGCTCTACCGTTGAGCTACCGAGGAATGCCCTTGACAGACAAACATTATAACATCGAGTCCTGACGGACGGCAAAATCTGAGCAAATTTCTTAACGGTCACTGCCGGGCATGAGCCGTTGATAGATTTTCCTGACCTGTACGCGCGTTTCATCCAGTGTCCCATCGTTGTTTATCACAAAATCCGCCATTTTTAATTTGTCTTTAACAGGGACCTGGTTATTTATCCGGTTACGGGCGTCAGTTTCTGCCACGCCCCTGGCAACCAGCCTCTTCAATTGAATATCAGGTGACGCGTAGACAACAATGATTTTATCGACCATTAACCTGGCCACGTCCCGGCCCATCTCCAAAAGCAAGGGGATGTCTTTGATAACCAGCCCGCCGGGGTCAGAGGATCTCCTCTCATCAACCAGCCGCTGGTCCTCTTTGAAAATCTCGGGGTGTACGCTGGAGTTTAATAGTTTCAGTTTCGCCGGGTCCCTGAAGACGATGTCGGCCAGCATCTGCCTGTTTAAGGTTTGGTCTGCATTCAATATCTGAGGGCCGAAGATATCGATAATCGCCTGCCAGGCCGGTTTGCCGGGCTCAACCACTTCGCGCGCCAATTTATCCGCATCGATGACGAACGCGCCGAGTTCTCCGAACATCGCCGCGACGGTGCTCTTACCGGTGCCGATGGTGCCGGTTATCCCTGCAATAATCATGTCTGTCCGTTATAAGCCATGCCGGTGAACCTCCCGGCCTTCAACTCGGTTATCAGTTCGTTTTCATCGGATATCATTCTATCAAAGACGGTGACGCACTTTCCCAGTTCATCGGTTGCATGGGCATCGCTGCCGCCCGAATAGTGGAATCCCAACCTGTTGGCAAGCTGGCAGGCGAATAAATTGTTTCCTTCCATATTGCGGCCGTTGAATCCTTCCAGGGCATTGACTTTATCGAAGACGGGCCGCTTGAGGACCAATTCAGCGGCTTTTTCGAAATCGGTAATGGCATGGCAGGGATATCCCCTGAACGGATGGGCGGCTATCATAAAAGCCCCGGCGTCAGCAGCCAGCCTGTGAAGTGTTTGAATATCGATCACCGTCGTAAAATTCATCGGGAGGCCGAATACCAGTATCTCACCGCCCTCTTTTATCATGACCTCTACTCCGCGAAATACGGGGAAGCCATATTTTAAATTGAGGTCATTTATATCGGGCAGGTCCCAGGCACGGTCGTGCTCGGTGAAACAGACGCCGTCCAGTCCCATTGAGATGGCCTGCTGTATGGCCGCCTCCGGGTCTAACCTGCTGTCCGGAGATAGCCTGCTGGTATGAATATGCAGGTCGAC
>JBFYUA010000075.1:0-7823 GCA_041300305.1 Dehalococcoidia bacterium
CGGCTATGGATGAGGCCAGCTCTATAGCATCGCCCTCGATCATGATATCGATATCTGCGATGGGACGGTTGAGCAGTATATCGCGGACCATGCCGCCCACCAGGTAGCTATTGAAGCCGTAGCGGGAGGCAGCCAGGCCAACACTTCTCACCAGCCGGATGACCGGCCCGGGCAGTCCCGCCTCGATTTCAGCAGTCAGGTTATTATGCATCTGCGGTTGCGCACAAATTTAATCGGGCAGGCTGCTCAAAATGGCGCTGGCCCGCTCCCTTGAGAAAAACCTGTCGAAGATAAACAGCGCCAGGTCCACGATAGTAAAAGCGATAAATCCTGCCAGGCCGGTGAGACCTATGGTCAGCTCGTCGCCGCCCGTGAGCAATACTATCGCCAGGCCGGGCACGGCGTTGATAGTGCCGTGAAAGATGGCCGCGGCGATAACCGATCTGGCCTTGAGCCGGATATAGCTGAAGATGGGCGCCATGACAATCGTCCAGCCAATCATTATAAGCACGCCTGAATAAGGATGGTGGGGATAATTGAGCCCCAGCAGCACCAGGGGGGCGTGCCACAAGCCCCAGATAAGGCCGATGAGGGCCGAGGATTTCCAGAAGCCCATGAAGCCGAGTTCCTTCACCAGTAAGCCGCGCCAGCCCAGTTCCTCGCCGAAACCGGCGACCGCGTTCACCGTGGTGCCGGCGATGAGGGAGAGGATGAGGGCAAACCAAAACGGGTTTGCCGGCATGGCGGCCAATTGCTGCCTGGCCTGCTCCATCTGCTCGGGCGTCAGCGCATCTTTGAGGGAATTAAGAAAGCCGGACATGTCAGGGGTGAAGGTCACCCCGGGCATCAGCAGGCTGATACCTATGGTCATGAAGGCTATAACGGGCGGCAGGAACCAGGCCACGAAGAACCAGCGGTTGACCTTGAAAGAGATGCCCAGCGGGCCTGCCAGGGGCTGCCTGAAGATACGCTTCTGCACCCAGATGGCCGCCAGCATGGGGACGAACATATAGAAAACAGCCAGCAGGGCCATGCCGGCGCCGTCCGTTTTGCCGCCCAGCGCCAGGTATAACCCCACCAGCGACCAGTCGATGAAGAAGGTCAACCCTGTGAAGAGCAGTACTTTATTCATCCAACACCTTTTTTATCCATATTAAAACCCGGCTACACGGTCAGCCGCCCGTTTACAAATCGGGCACGATATTGCCCCGGCTGTCGCGACTGAATGAACAGCAACCCTCCACGGCCTGGAGCTGGTCCATGGTCCCGAAGGCCGTCAGGCTGCCGCCTGCTTCGACCCCGGTGCTCAGGCTGGGGTTGATGACGATATCGCCGTCCTTCTCCCTGATTGCCAGTATACGTACGCCCGCGAAGCGTTCCTCGATATCCTTGATGCTGGCCCCGATAAGCGTCGAGTTTTCCCCGATATACACTTCCTCGACAACGAACTCACCCTCCTTCCCCATGAGGACGGTCTCAATGAACTGTACCGTAGTGGGGCGCAGGGCCAGGCGCGCCATCTGCATGCCGCCGATGACCGCGGGCAGGATGATATGCGTGGCGCCGGCCTGCTTGAGCCTGCGCGCGGCGTCATCGTTATTAGCGCGGCCGATGATGGTGAGCCTGGGGTTTATCTCGCGGGCCGTCAAAACCGCGTAGGTATTGTAGGCGTCGTCACCGAAGGCGGTGATAAGCCCCCTGGCCTTTTCAATGCCGGCGCGCTTGAGCACGTCATGGTTGGTGGCGTCGTCCATTATGGCCAGGCAATCCTGCTGCGTGGCGCGCGTAAAGCTGTTCAAACTGTGGTCGATGACCACGAAATCGGCCTTCTGCTGTTTAAGCGTGCCGGCGATAGATTCGCCCACGCGGCCGTAGCCGCACAGCACAAAGTGGTTACTGAGCTTCCTTATCCTGGCGTCCATACGGCTCCTCCTGAATGCCCCAAATTCCATTTCGAGCGTTGCCTGCACGATACTGGTAAGTATATAAAAGGCCGTGCCCACGCCACCCAGGGTCAGAATTATGGTAAAGATACGTCCGGCCGTGGAAAGCGGGTGGACCTCGCCGAACCCGACCGTGGCGACGGTAATCACCGTCATGTAGAAAGATTCCAGCAAGTCCCATTGTTCAACGAACATGTAGCCGGCGGTACCAAACGCCAGCAGGGCAATGAGTGCGATAAACCATCTGATATAGCGGTTGTTATTACCCATATCGGCAACCCGGGACCGTGTTTACGGCGCTAAGGGCATCAGTCCAATTTGCCCAGCGCGTCGTCGATCTCGCCGGTGGTCTGGAAACGCTGGTCTGTGATAGCGCGGATAATGCCGGTGGAATCGATAAAGAATGTGGTCGGGAACGAGGGTGGTTTATACAGGGCATCGGCCGTGCCTTCCGCATCCAGCAGGACAGGTAAGGTCAGCGCTGCCGTTCCTGCGTATAACTTCACCCTGGCCGGGTCGCCGCGCACATTGACCGCCAGCACAATGACATCGTCGCGGCTGTATTTATTGAATATTGACTGCAGGAGCGGCATCTCCGCCTCGCAAGCCCGGCAGCTTTCCAGCCAGAAATTGAGCAGCACCTTGCGGCCCAGGAATTGGCTGAGGCTATATTTCGTGCCATCCAGCGAGGTGAGCGTAAACTCGGGCGCCCGTTTACCGATGGAAGGACCCGTACCAACCATGCTCTGGGTCTTAGCCGGTTGGAGCTCCTGCGCCGATTCTTTGCCGGCGGCGTCCTTCGAGCGCAGCTTCAGATAATATTGCGTTTCGGGCAGCAGATTGTCAATCTTTACAGTATGCCAGATGGAGAGGTTATTGCCCTGGCTGGCTGTATTGCGGTAATTCGTATCAAGCCCGTAATCTACCTCGCCGGTCGTGGGTTCGTCGGTCTTCCAGGTAATCAACATGGTTGTGTCCGTGACAGAGCTGGTCCCGGCGCCTGAAATCTCAGGATAGCCCGTGTCCTTTGAGGACGTTGCCGCCAGCAGGCGTTTTGACACCACCGTGTCCATAAGAGCGCTGAACGAGTGTTCCGAGACATTGACATTATTGATATTGTAAAGCACCCTGAGATGATATGAAGCGCCCGGCTCGAGGTCCTTGATGACGAGCGAATGCAGCGTGACCGGCGCCGCCGTGATCACCGTCTGGATATTTTTGCCGTCGATATCCACCTGTGTGGTGGTGGGCTGAGCAGTGGTCCAGTTGACCATAACGCTTTTCTCGCTATTCGACTGAACAATAATATCGCTGATAGGTTGAGCGGACCGGTTGACCCGTGAATTGGTCGAAACGGCATGAACGGCCTGTTCCAGGTCCGAAAGTGTTGCAATGGGCGCTTCGATCCTGGCGCGGATTATCCCGTTTTTATCCACTAAAATGAAGGTTGGCTCATAAGCTATGTTGTAGCTCGAACGCAGCTTGCCCGACATGTCGCCGATTACCGGGAAGGCTATTTCATAATCTTTAACCAGTTGTTCAATCTCTTCGTTGCCGGCGCCTGAAGCGATGGCGATGATGGCAGGGTCCTTGCCCGCCGATTTCTGATAAAGCTGGTTGAGCTTATCAGGCAAATAGAGGTTGCGGGCGACGCCGTTCACGTAGAAGAAATGGTCGTCCCAGAAGTCACGGTCCCAGAAAACCAGCACCACAGTATTGCCGCGGAACGAGCTCAGCGCCCTGGAACTGTCATCTCTCAACTGCATAACAAAATCGGGGGCGATATTGCCCACAGCGTTACCCGTCCTGGGGACCAGCGTGATAATGGATACGCAGAGCGTCAGCCCTAAAAGGACCGCCGCTACAATAATGAGCAGCGCGCGGTTTTTCTTAAACCTGTCTATCATGGAAACCGGTAAGTTATTGACTTCCTTTTCGAGCATGTCGATTTTCTCAATCAGGTCCTTGCTTCTCTCCAGGTAGACGTGCACAGGCAGTTCGCCGACATCGAACCTTGTCTGCAGTGCAGCCAGTTCTTTGCGGCGCCTGTCAAGCTCAAGCCTCTTGACCACCTTTTCCCGGTCAATTGCACCTTTATTATCATCTATCGGCATATCGTGTTAACAAGTTCAGCGGGCTGAACACGCAAAATATATTTGAAATATTATAACCGAATTTGTCAAATACCGCAGATTTATTTAACCGACGTCATCCGCTCCTCTATCTCATCGATACTGAGAAAAGGGCCGATTTTAATAGAGGTAATGAGGCCTGCCCCGTTTAAAAAGAAAGTAGTGGGCATGCCCCTTACATTATACATTTTGGCCACGGTCCCGCGGGGGTCGACCGGTATTAAAAATTTCAACTTGTCTGCTATGGCGTAGCCGCGCGCGCTGTCGGGGTCATCCTGCGTATTGACCGCGATAATCACCGCCTCCTCCTGCGGGTACCTTTCAGTGAAGGCCTTAAAAGCGGGCACTTCGTAGCGGCAGGGCCCGCACCAGGTGGCCCAGAAGTTGAGTATGACCGGCCTGCCGCGGTAGTCGCTGAGGCTTATCTCCCCGTCAGCCACCGTGGGCAGCGTGAAATCCGGCGCCGTATTGCCGACCCTGTTGCCGATATTTACATCATTGAGCGTGGCCGCCTTGCTGACAATCGCAGGCCTGATATTTGCCGCGCCGGCGTGCGCAAGGCGGTCGATAACGGCCGCCGCGGATATCACTACAACCATGGCCGGTAAAAGTATCCATAAAATCTTGTTTATTTTATCATCAGTCAATCTCATATCTATGGTTCTTCCCTGTTAAAAAATAACAATCAGCATATAGTATAAACTTTCTTTGAAATATGACGAAAGTCTCCCCGGTGCCCTGTCACGGCCAATATATGCCGGTGATAAACACGGGGGCTAATCGGGCCCCCACCAGCGGTGGGGGAAGAGCTTGCCGAGCAGGGCATCGCCCTCTCCCACGGGCTTGAGGCCCAGGGCGCGCATATCGGCATCCACCATGACCTTCACCAGCCCGGCGAATTTAACCTGCGGCGCCCAGCCCAGTTCCTGATTGGCGCGTGCGGAGTTGGCGCACAGCTCGTCTACCTCGGTGGGGCGAAGGAAGCGGGGGTCCGTCCTGACATATTTATGCCAGTCCAGCCCGGCATAGGCGAAGGCGGCCTCGATAAATTCCTGCACGCTGTGCTGTTCGCCGGTGCCCACGACATAATCGGCGGGGCGCTGCGGCTGCAGCATTTTCCACATCAGTTCGACATATTCGGGAGCATAGCCCCAGTCGCGTTTGGCCTCCATATTGCCCATGGTGATAAAATCCAGCCGGCCGGCCAGTATCTGCGCGATGCCGAGGGTAATTTTGCGCGTGATAAAGTTCTCGCCGCGGCGCGGTGACTCGTGGTTAAAGAGAATGCCGTTGCAGGCGAAGAGTCCGTAGGCCTCGCGGTAGTTGACCACGGTCCAGTAGCCGAAGAGCTTGGCGGCGGCGTAGGGGCTGCGGGGATAGAAGGGTGATTTTTCGTCCTGGCGGGCCTGGCTGACCTTGCCGAAAAGCTCCGAGGTGGAGGCCTGGTAGAAGCGGGCCTTCACCCTGGTTTCGCGGATAGCGTCGAGCAGGCGCAGCACGCCCAGGCCATCCACCTCGGCGCTGTATTCCGGCACTTCGAAGGATATCTTCACGTGGCTCTGGGCGGCCAGGTTATAGATCTCCTGTGGGCGCACCTTTTCCAGCACGCGGTTAAGGTTAGAGGAATCGGTCATATCGCCGTAGTGCAGGAAGAGGCGCTCCCTGCGTTCGTCACGGCCGAGCTTGATATGGTCAAGCCGTGTGGTGTGGAAGGTGCTGGCGCGGCGGACGATGCCGTGCACTTCGTAGCCTTTAGAGAGCAGGAATTCGGCCAGGTAGGAGCCATCCTGCCCGCTGATGCCGGTTATCAGGGCTTTTTTCAACATATAGCGCCTCCCTTAAATGAGCTTTAAAAATTCGATTGCCGCGGCCGCGGCGACCTGTCCATCAGCAGCGCAAGTCGCTGACATAGAGCGGCCTATTTATTGCGCTCGATAACGAATTCAACCAGGGCCCTGAGCGACCGGCGTGCGTCGCAGTCAGGCAGTATTTCGAGAGAATGGCTGGCTTTCTCATAAAAGCCGCGCGCTATCTGCCTGCACTCGTCGATGACAGTCGTTGCCAGTATCTTTTGCAATGCCTGCGGCACCAGTCCTTTCTCCCGCTCAACGATAATCCGCTGAATTGTGCTGTCCTGCGGGAACTTTTCGGCGAAGATAATAGATGGCAGGGTAGCGGCGCCCTCCATGAGGTCGGACCCCACCGGTTTTCCCAGCGTGACGGGATCGCCAACAAAATCAAGTATATCGTCGACAACCTGGAAGGCCAGCCCGAAATTCAGCGCGTAGTCCTTGAGCGCCTGCACCTGGTGCTCCGGGCAGCCGCTCAAGACCGAACCGCATTCAGCCGCCATGACAAACAGGCAGGCCGTCTTATCACCTATCCATTTATAGTAATTCTCCCGCGCGCTCTGCACGTCAAATCGGCTGCTGCCCTCGCGTAATTCCCCGCCCGATATAATCATGAGCGTCTCGGTAAAGCGCCTGATGACCCGCATATTCTCGGTAGTTGCCGCCAGGCTGCCTGCCCGTGAGAAAAGGTAATCGCCCAGCAGCAGCGCGCTGGTCTGGCCCCAGGTGCGGTAAACGGCCGGCTTGCCGTGCCGCATATCGGCATTGTCTATAATGTCGTCGTGGACCAGTGTGCCGATGTGCAGCACCTCGACAGCCGTCGCTATAGGCACCAGCATCTCCAGGTCATAATTGTGGAATTTGCTGCACAGCAGGGTAAGCGCCGGCCTGACACGCTTGCCCACGTTAAGCAACGCGTATTCCAGCAACTGTGAGAGCAGCGGAATATCATCCCTGGCTATCTCGGCCAGCTTGGCCTCGACAAGTTCGAGGTCGGGCTTCACCGGGGCGTATATCTGTTCGAGGTTCACGACTGGGCCCCGCTCCCCAGCCGCGCCGTCTCCTCCGCAACTATCTTATCCTCGAGCTTGACAAAGAGCGCCTGGGGCTGCGGCAGGCTGCTTCCCGCCGCCGGCAGGCGCAGCTCCCACCCGGCATCGCGCACGTCACCCGGAAAACCCAGGAAATTGTGCAGTTTCTGGGAGGTGAAGGGCAGGAAGGGGTAGAGCATCGTTTTGAGGGCTGCTATCGCGCCGATGGCTGTGTAGACTGAACGTCCCGCCGCCTGGCGGTCCTGTTTTATCATCTTCCAGGGGGCGGTATCGTCAAGGTAGCGGTTGACGTCCTGCGCCAGCGCCATGGCGGCCTTGAGCGCCTCCTTAAAGCGGCAGCGGTACAGCTGGCGGTCAACCTCTTCCAGGGTCCTGCGGGCCTTCTCAAGGAGGTTTTTGCTCACCTCGTCCAGTTCGCCCGGGTCCGGCACGCAGGCATCAAAATTGCGGTTGGTGAAGGACAGCACCCGGTTGACCAGGTTGCCGTAGGTTGCCACCAGTTCGTCATTATTCTTGCGCAGGAACTCGTGCCACGAGAAGTCCATGTCACCCGTTTCCGGCATATTGATAGAGAGGTAATAGCGCAGAGGGTCGGGGTCGTAGCGCTGCAGGTAATCCGGCAGCCAGACCGCCCAGTTGCGGCTGGTGGACAGTTTCTTGCCCTCCACCGTGAGGAATTCATTGGCCGGCACGTCATAGGGCAGGTTAAGTCCGCCGTAGCCCATCAGCATGGCAGGCCAGATTATTGTGTGGAAAGGTATATTGTCCTTGCCGATAAAATAATAGGACTTATTTTCGCCGGTCCAGAATTGCTGCCAGGCGTTATCCTCGCCCTGCAGTTTGGCC
>JBFYUA010000265.1:0-7503 GCA_041300305.1 Dehalococcoidia bacterium
CGTCTATGTAGAGATACCGCTGTAAACGAGCGTTGTCATTGCGGGGGTGGGTATCCCGCGGCGGCATTCTCGGGTTAAAGTGACGACTTAAAGAAAACCGCGGCCAATGGTGGGAGTGTAATGCTTAGGGAGAAGGGCCGGCCGTGGAAATTCGCGGGGCTGGCCTGCAGGCCGCCCAGGTTCCCCTGGCCGCTGCCGCCGTAGTCCTCGGCATCACTGTTGAGTACCTCCTGCCAGTAACCGCCGCGGGGTACGCCTACGTGATAACCCTGGCGGGGCAGCGGCGTGAAATTGCAGGCGATCAGGAAAATATCCTGCGTTGAGCGGCCGCGGCGCAGGTAGCTCACAATGCTGTGCAGTGAATCGTTGCAGTCCACCCATTCAAAGCCGCCTGGATCGAAATCCAGTTCGTGCAGGGCGGGTTCCCCGCGGTAAAGCCGCGCGGCGTCGCCCACCAGCTTCTGCAGGCCGCTGTGGGGCGGGTATTGCAGCAGGTGCCAGTCCAGGCTTTTCTCGTGGTCCCACTCGCCCCACTGGCCTATCTCGTCACCCATGAAAAGCAGCTTCTTGCCCGGCTGTGAGAACATGAACGCGATGAGCAGGCGCAGGTTAGCGAATTTCTGCCAGTCGTCCCCGGGCATCTTGCCCAGCAGCGAGGACTTGCCGTGCACCACCTCATCATGGGAGAGCGAAAGCACGAAGTTCTCGCTGTAGGCATACAGGCCGCGGAAGGTCAGCCGGTCGTGGTGGTACTTTCGGTGCACCGGGTTCTTGGTAAAGTAATCGAGCGTGTCGTGCATCCAGCCCATGTCCCATTTCATGCCGAAGCCCAGTCCCCCGATATAGGTCGGGCGGCTGACCATCGGCCAGTCCGTGGACTCCTCGGCGATGGTCTGCACGTCGGGGTAATTTTTGTAGACTTCCTCGTTGAAGCGGCGCAGCAGGGACACTGCCTCAAGGTTCTCCCTTCCCCCGAACTGGTTGGGTATCCATTCACCCTTTTTCCTTGAATAGTCCAGGTAGAGCATCGAGGCCACGCCATCCACGCGCAACCCGTCGATGTGGTACTTGTCCAGCCAGAAGACGGCGCTGCTCAGCAGGAAACTGCGTACCTCGTGGCGGCCGTAGTTGAAGATATAGCTTTTCCAGTCGGGATGGAACCCCCGGCGCGGGTCGGCATGTTCGTAGAGGTGTGTGCCGTCAAAGAAGCCCGGGCCGTGCCCGTCCGTGGGAAAATGCGAGGGTACCCAGTCGAGTATCACCCCTATGTTATGCCGGTGCAGGCAGTCCACCAGGTACATGAAATCCTGCGGCGTGCCATAGCGGCTGGTGGGGGCGAAATAACCGGTCACCTGGTAGCCCCAGGAGCCGTAAAAGGGATGTTCCATGACGGGCATCAACTCCACGTGCGTGAAGCCCATGTCGCCTGCGTAGCCGGCCAGTTCGTCGGCCAGCTCGCGGTAGCCCAGGTAGCGGTTGTTTTCCCCCGGCACCCGCTTCCAGGAACCGGGGTGCAATTCGTAAATGGAGATGGGGGCGCCCAGGGCGTTTATGTTTTTTCGCTCACGCATCCAATCAGTATCTTTCCATTCATAAGAGAGGTCCCATACCACGGAGGCCGTCCTGGGCGGCTGCTCGCAATGGAAGGCGAAGGGGTCTGCCTTATCGGCGCGGTGCCGGCGTACGCGCGACTCGATATGGTATTTGTACAGGGCGCCCTTGCCCAGGCCGGGTATAAAGCCTTCCCAGATGCCCGACCCTGCACGGGTGCTGAGCCTGAAACCCTGTTTCTCCCAGCCGTTGAAATCGCCCGTCACATAAACCTGTTCGGCATTGGGCGCCCACACGGCAAAGTAAGTGCCGTCCCGGCCGCCGGCGCTAACCTGGTGCGCGCCCATCTTATCGTACAGGCGTACGTGGCTGCCCTCATTGAACAGGTAAAGGTCATCACTGCTCAGAAGACTGAAAGACTGGTTGCCGGTGTCCATAGTTAAATACGCAGAGGGCGTGCCTTCAGGCGCACCCGTTTCCCCGGGCGTTTGTCAATCGGAGAATACAAAGCCCTTTTCCGTCAATAATTTTATACAGGCGTCGCCCGCCTTTTCGTCGTAGAGCCTGCCGCGGTTAGCGGTTATCTCGGCCAGGGCCTTGTCCCTGCCCATTGAAGGACGGTAGGGGCGGTGCGACATCATGGCCTCGGTCACATCGGCCACGGCCATTATCCTCGCTTCCAGCATTATCTCGTCACCCTTGATACCGGCCGGGTACCCCGAACCGTCCATTCTTTCGTGGTGCTGTACAACCATATCAGCGATGGGCCAGGGGAACTTTATGGCAGCGATTACGTCATAGCCGGCGGTGGCGTGCGCCCTGACCAGTTCCATTTCCAGAGCGGTCAGCCTGCCCGGCTTGCTGAGTATCTCCGATGGCACAAAGATCTTGCCCACATCGTGCAGCAGGCCGGCCACGCGCAGCGGCTGCATCCGGTCATCCGGCAGGCCGAGTTCAGCGGCTATGGCCAGGGCCAGTTGGGTTACACGCCGCTGGTGACCGGCGGTATAGGGATCGCGCAGTTCGCTCATCATAGCTATAGCATCGATAGTGCTCTCGAGCGAGGATTCCAACCTGTCCAGTGCCGTGAGGAGCTCTGCTTCGGCCTTCTTGCGCCCGGTTATATCACGGATAACACCTTCGACGCCGGCAGGTTGGCCGCCGGCGTCGCGGCAGATATGGCTGTTGGCGGCAACGGTGATAAGTTTACCATCGGGCCGCCGCAGGACTACCTCATGGTCAACGATCTCGCCATTAGCATTGAGTAACTCAAGCGTGAGCGCCCTGTCCTGCGGGTTTGCGTAAAAGTCCCGGGCCAGGTTCTTGCCGATAACCTGCGCCACAGATTCCACGCCCAGCAGGCGGATTATGGATGGGCTGACCAGGACGATGTCGCCTTTAATATCGGTGCGGTAAAGCACATCGTGCATATTTTCCACAACCGTGCGGTACTTGGCTTCGCTTTCCACCAGTTGATTTTCCATTTGCCTGCGTAAAGTAATGTCGCGTTGTACGGCGATGACCAGTTTTTCCCCGCCCGGTCTGGCCAGACGCAAATGGGTATCCACGATAAAGGTCGAGCCGTCTTTGCGGATATGTACTGCCTCGGAGGACAACTCACCCTGCTCCAGCAGTTGCCTGTGGCGTTCTTCCAGGCCCGGCAGTTTATCTGCGGGGACCAGCTGGCGCATATTCATGGCCAGCATCTCATCCAGGCTGAAACCGCGGATGCCGCAGGCCGCCTGGTTGGCGTAGATGATTTTGCCGTCCAGGTCGTAGGCTATGATCGAATCGTAGGCGGAATCGAGCAGGGCTGCCCGCTGCAGGATGTCTTTGTCGGCCTGCCGGCGTGCCGTGATATCGCGGGAAACGCCCAGCAGCCCTTTGAACTCCCCGTTCTCATCCGTAATTACAGTCATCAGGGTTTCCATCCAGACCGTGCCCCCGTCCTTGCGGTACATCTCCAGTTCAATCGTAAACCACTGTTCATGGCCGGCAGCCTCGCCCAGGGCGGGGATGCTGCCTGATTCAATGGCTTTGGTTAAGGCATCGATCGACGCCGGCGTTATCTGCCGGGTAACATCACGCTCAATGGCTTCTTCAACTGTGAAGCCGCGCAGCCTGGTGACAGACGGGCTGATGAATGTATAACGCAGGTTCTTATCCAGCGCCCAGATGACGTCCGCAGTATGGTCGGTAATGAAGCGGTAGCGTTCCTCGCTCTCTTCCAGGGCCTGCCTGGATACAAGGCGGTCAATAATTACGCCGATATCGGCAGCTATGGTTTCCAGCGAATCGCGGACGATAGCCGGCATGTTGTCCTGAGTGTGGGAGAAAACTCCCAGGCTGGCTATTACCCTGTCCTGGTACAGCACAGGTATCGTCGCGTCGAAGGTGAACCCCTCGGGACTCAGTTGCTCATTGAAGGGATGTGTGAACTCCTCGCCTGTTATATAAACAGGAGAGCCCTTCTTGAGCAAGCGTGCATCCACGGAATCGGCTTTCAGGACGGAGTAATGTTCCAGCAGGAATGAAGAGCCGCCGTAAGTGCAGGCGGCTTTGAAATCGCCGCTCTTTTCATCAAGGATATAGATGACGCCCGTGTCAAAACCGGATATCTCGATGGCCGCATCCAAGCAGTGCTTGAGCGCCGTCTCCATGTCCATATGGCCGGCCAGCTTCACGGCCAGGTCGCGGCGGACCCTGACCCTGGCCTCCGAGCGGCGGTACTCGGTGATGTCCACGCAGGCGCCGACCGAGCGTGAGATACGGCCCTCCTCATCGCGGATTACCAGGCCGCGGCAGATCCAGTTTCGCACCATGCCATCCTTACGGGTGATGCGGTATTCAATGCTGTAAGTGTCCCCGCTTCCGGCATGCCTGTTGAGCGCCGCCATGACACGGTCGTGGTCGTCCTGATGCAGGGCATTTTCCCAGGCTTCAATCCTGCGCGGGAATTCACCGGGGGCATATCCTAACAGGCTATCGATATCGCCGTACCAATCCACATGTCCGCTGGGCATATCCCAGTCCCAGACGATATCGGTGGTGCTCTGCACGGCCATGCGGAAAAGCTCCTCGCTCCTGGATAACTTGAGTGCTACCTTATTGCGTTCGGTTATATCGCGGGCGAAATTAGATGCTCCCGTAATGCGCCCCGCAGGTGAAACGATGGGACTGAGCGAGAATTCGAGGTCGATAGGGTCACCGGCCGGCGCATAGCGCTTTTCAAACGAAATATGCTCGCCGTTAAAAACGCGCCGGCCCGCCGCGGTCCAGAGGTCACTATGCTCTTTTGGCATAGATGAGCGTACGTCAGCACCCTCCACCAGTGTCGCCCCGTTCACCAGGTTATGCAGCCTGCGCGCGGCGCCATTGGCGGCTATGAGGAGGAAATCCGTGTCAAACGACCAGATTGCGTCCGCCGTATTCTCCAGTACGGCCAGAGTGCGGGACTCGCTCTCCTGCAGAGCCCTGTATGCCAGGCGCCGGTCGGTAATATCGTCGAAGGTGGCGCAAACCTGGTAGGGACTGTCCTCCCCGCTGCGGAACATGGGTATGGCGTTGCACGAGACCCAGCGGTAGGTCTTCTCAGTGAAGTTGAAAATGCCCAGTAACTGCTCTCTCACCGGCTTGCCGGTCCTCAACGCCGCCGGCACGGGGAGGGAGTCCACCGCATAGTCCCTGCCGTCTTCATAAATAGCCTTCCAACGGGGATCGGAAACCGTCATGCCGGTCAACTCTTCAACGGGCAGCCCCCAGATGCGCGCCACGGCCTTGTTGGCCGATATTACCCGGCCGCCTTCATCAATACGCATAACGCCCTGGGTCATGGTCTCGAAAAGCAGGCGGTACCCCTCCTCGCTCTGCCGCAATTCCTTCTCAACCTTACAAAGGGCGGCTATCTTCGCTTCCAGGCCCTCTATCTTTTCCTCCAGCTTCTGCGCCAGGCCCAGGTCAAAGAGGTTGCCATGAAGGGCCTTCCCTCCCTTAGGCCTGCGCCCGGATGCCGGCGTTCCATCACTCGATATATCAGTCATATCAATTACACACAATCCCCTATATGTTCCATGTATTGTTGAATTGTGTCAAGTCAGCCCGCATAAGTAAAAGCGCTATTATTTTGTATTTTGCCTGTGCAATCAGGGATGGGCCGTATCTGTTATGCTATAATGTTTCTGTCTCCGGGGGAGTTATGGCAATCAAGTTTATTAGTGAGCCCGAGTTAATAAATCCCGTGATGATCGCCGGTTGGCCCGGCATCGGCAACGTCGGGATGATCGCGGTGGATATGCTGCGCAGGGTAATGCGGGCCGAGATGATGGCCTTCATCGAGCCGCAGGAATTTTTTTACCCCAACAAGGTTATCATCCGTGGCGGGGAACTGGTGGAACTTGCATTCCCTTCCAGCGAGTTCTATTTCGTGCGCAATGAGGGGCATGACCTGATTATTTTCGTGGGCGAGGAACAACCGGCTGAAGGCGGGGGGGTCTATGCCACGGGCAGCAAGGCCTATGCCATGGCCAACCTGGTGCTGGACGTGGCCCGGAAATGCGGCTGCAGTCGGGTTTATACTTCGGGGGCTGCCGTGACGCCCATGCACCATACCGCCAGGTCGCGTGTCTGGGCCGTCCCGAATCGCGCCGGTCTTTTAGCGGAATTTAAGAATTATGATAATACCGTCCTGATGTCCGACGTCGAGGGCCGGGGCGGCGAGGGAAACATCACCGGCCTGAATGGCCTGCTCCTGGGCATAGCGCGCCGCCGCGGCCTGGAGGCTGTCTGCGTGATGGGAGAGATACCGGTTTACCTGCAGGGTTTTCCTTTTCCCTATCCCAAGGGTTCCAAATCCGTTCTGGAGGTGCTGGCCGCTGCCCTTGGCATGTCAATAGATATGGAGCAGATCGACCGCATGGCGCAGGACAGCGAAAATGAGCTTACCGCGCTGTACAATAAGTTGCCGCCCGAGATAAAAGAGCGGCTTGACCGCCTTAAGCATACTACGGTGGCCGCGCCCGAGAGCATGGAGGCCATTACAGACGACGATAAGAGGAAGATACTGGACGACGTGGATAAATTTTTCAGGCGCCAGGGCGGGGGCGAGCAGCGTTGAACCCCGGGCCCGTATTCCGGCTGAGCGGTGGGCACAAGCCGGCAAGGCCCGTCCTCGTCGTGGCCTGGGCGGAAGATGCCAGCGACGTGGGCGTCCGTACGGTTGACTATCTTATCGAAGGGTTGGAGTGCAGGGAGTTCGGCGAGATACTTCCCGAGGGGTTCTTCCCTATGGCCGGCGTGAACGTAGTGAACGACGTGGCCCAGTTCCCCCAGAGCAAATTCTACATAAGTGACGAAGGCAACCTGCTTATTTTCAGGAGCAATATACCCAGGACCGGCTGGCACGGCTTCCTCAACGCTGTCCTGGACGTGGCCGGGCACGATTGTAATGTGAGCGAGATGTATACGCTGGGCGCCATGATTTCGCCGGCGGCGCATACGGCGCCCCGCCTGCTCGTCTCCGTGGTTAACGATAAAGCGGTGAAAGAGGAACTGGCCCCCTTTGGCGTGACGACCGGCATGGACTATGAAACCCCGCCCGGCCAGAAGCCCACGCTCAGTTCCTACCTGAGCTGGTTGGCCCGGCAGAGGGAAATACGGGGGGTCAACCTGTGGGTACCCGTGCCTTATTACTTTGCGTCGATCGATGACCCGCGGGCCTGCAAAAGGCTCGTTTACTTTTTCAGCAGCAAATTCGGTTTAGGCGTGGATTTCACCAAACTCGATGCGCAGATAGCGCAGCAAGATGACAAAATAGCCCGGCTTTTCGAGCGGTTGCCGGAATTAGAGGCCTTTGTGCGCAGGCTGGAGGCGGGTGACGGGTTGGATGGTGAAGAGAGCGAGAAACTGGCGCGCGGGATGGCTGAAGCCCTCAAGTAAGGGCAGGCGGCGAAGCAA
>JBFYUA010000097.1:0-5042 GCA_041300305.1 Dehalococcoidia bacterium
CCCCTCTACGGCCTTATCGTGATCGTCCCACTGTGGACAGCCATATTACTGTTAATCATCAATTTTTTCCGTGCTTCGAAAACCGCTTCCTTTCTGCTGATACCTTATATTATTTGGATAAGCTACGCCACTGCGCTAAATTTCTCCATCTACATATTGAATCCATAGGCGTGGGCGGCGTCCTTAGTTACCCAAAAAGGCGGTTACGGCATTTGCCAGGACGGCAGCACCGATATCACTCATCTCTCTCTCCCTTATTTAATCGCGTAAAAGCCCGCCTGCAGATATGAAAACCACAGCAATTCGACTATTTTAAACCCGGTTTCCCGTAAAAGCGAGAGGTACTCTTCGACGGTGATAGGGAAATACTCGACGCCGAACCGCTTAATGTGGCTTGCTGCGGACCCGGCGGATTTGCCCCGCTTCATTTACAAACGCAGGTGCCCTGGGTACTCATGGCGCCGGTCTCCTATTTCATCGTTCTTGCCTGCTATCGCCAGCTATCGGGAGACGCGCCCGATGCAGAGGGGAAATACCGGGATTAAGGCCAGTGGAGTGTTCAGGGGCTAAGTTGGAGCTCTTTCCTGCCCGCTTCTTTAAGTACGCTCAAGGATTTTACGGGCTTACTGCACCACTCCGCCGTCAGACTGGCAATTCACTTTTATTAATAGATCCAAGATATTATAATTCAACTACTGGAGAATAATTCATTACATGAAAACAGGCGCCGGCGGATTATCCGGCGGAGATGATTAGCTGCTCATGCTATTAGACGACTACCTGCCCATGCTGGAAGACCTGGTAGAAAGGGGCCTCGATGAAGACCTGGCAGGCGGGGACATCACCACCGATCCACTGATCCCGCCTCATACCAGGGGCAGGGCCGGTTTCATGATTAAGGCCCAGGGCATACTGGCAGGCATTGACATCGCCAGGCTGGTATTTACGAAAATAGACCCTTTCCTGAAGTTCTCCACCCTGATCAGGGACGGGAGCAAGGTCAAACAGGGAAATATAGTTGCTACTGTGGAAGGCGATGTGCCCGGCATACTCAAAGGTGAACGCACAGCCCTGAATTTTCTGCAACACCTGAGCGGCATAGCGACCCAAGCATCTTTATACGTCGACGCGGTGCAGGGACTGCCTGTCAAAATACTGGATACACGCAAAACCGTTCCCGGGTTGCGCATCCTGGAAAAGTACGCCGTCACCATGGGAGGAGGCCACAACCACCGCCTGAATTTAGGGGACATGGTGCTTATCAAGGACAACCATATAGCCATTCTGCGCCGGCAGGGTTTAAGCGTCGGCGATATCGTCCGGCAGGCGCGTAATAAAACGCCGCGCGAAGTTAAAATCGAAATAGAAACTTCGAACCCGGTTGAGGCGTTGGAAGCCGCTGAGGCAGGCGCCGACGTGGTTATGCTGGACAACATGGGCCTTGAAGAAATGCGGCAGGCGGTAACCCTGGTTAATCACAGGGCAATAGTGGAAGCTTCCGGCGGGGTCAACCTGGGTACCATCCGGGCAATCGCTGAAACCGGTGTAGATTGGATCTCCGTGGGGGCGCTGACACATTCCGCCGGCGCACTGGATATCAGCATGAAACTGGCAACTCAGCACGGGACCTAAAGCGCAACCCTGGTCAAACCGTGCCCGGCCAGCAATTTTTGATTATCCAGTATTTCCCCGGCTTTACCGTCGGCCGCTATCTTTCCCTCATCAAGGATAACAACCCTGTCACACAGGCAGGCCACCAGGTCAAGGTCGTGAGTGGCTATAATCTTCGTTACAGGGAGATTGCGCAATAGTTCTATCAATGCCCATTTGCCGCGCGGGTCAAGGCTGCTGGTGGGTTCGTCGAGGGCCAGTATTTCGGGATCCAGCGACAATACGGTAGCTATAGCCACCCGCTTTTTTTCTCCAATGCTCAGGTGATGTGATGACCTTTTTTCATAACCCTGCATCCCAACTTTTTGCAGCGCCTGCCTGACCCTTCGTTCAACTTCTTCCTGCGGGTATCCCATATTGACAGGCCCGAATGCCACGTCCTCAAACACGTTCAGGGAAAACAGCTGGTCTTCAGGGTCCTGAAAGACCATGCCCACTTTCTTCCTTATCTCCCTGATATGCTTATCTTCTACAGGTAACCCCATCACCGTTACGGCAGCGCCATTGCCGCGCAGTATCCCGTTTAGATGCAGCAGCAGCGTTGATTTGCCGGCGCCGTTGGGGCCGATCAGGGCCACGCTTTCGCCGCTATCTATAGTGAGGTCTATACCAGCCAGGCCGCATTGGCCATCGGGATATGAGTACGACAACCCGTTTATTTCTATGGCTTTTCTGTTCAATGTCACATCACCACCACAGGATTGCCGGGCAGACCAGCAGCAGGCATAACGACAGGGCAAAATAGGCATCCGGTGACTGGAACTTCAGTTTATTCACCGCGGCGATTTCGCCGCTATAGCCCCTGGACAGCATGGCGGCATAAATCCTCTCGGCACGCTCATAGCTGCGTATGAAAAGCATACCGATCATATTACCCATCGTGCTGATAATATTCCTGCGGCCAAGGCCGAAGTTACGGCTGTCCCTGGCCATCTGCATGCGCATCGCCTGGTCGGCAATCACGAACATGTACCGGTACATGAACGAGGTGATTTGCACAAACACCTGCGGCACTTTCAGACTGTACATGCCCCGCAGAAGTTCCTCAAATTTGGTGGATGACGATAACACGATCAGGCAGAGTATACAAAGCCACGACTTAACCACGACATTGACCAGCACCGCCAGACCCTCATAGGTTACAGCTATGTGCCAGGCGCCGATATCATATCCGGCCGCCTCCCGGCCCTCTTTAAAAAAGGGCACAAAGATAGCTATCATGATAACAAACGGGAAAATGGCCAGCGACCTTTTCAGCACGTGCTTCAGCGGCAGGCGCGAAAGCAGAACCAGCCCTGCAATCACGCACAGATAGACGGCAAACAGCCTCCAGTTACCCGGCGGCGTAAGCACTACCGTCAGCACCAAAGCCAGGCTGCCCAGCAGCTTGGTGCGAGGATCAAGACGGTGCACGAAGCTGTCCAGCCCACTGTACTCATCAACAAAACTATGCTTCATGCCTGGACTTCAATATACTTGCCAGGCCAAAGCCAAAACCGAATAATAGCAGTGTACCCAGCAAACCGGCCATTATCGTGGCCGCCGCCTCATTATCAATACCGGGGAAAGAATAATCGGGTACTACGCTGAAAGCGGGTTCAACGGCTTTATCAACGAACTCATGGTCTTCAGCAAACCTGTCCAACCCGTCGGGGAATTTTGAAGCTATGGGAGATATAACCGCCAAAAGAAGCGCGACGGACAGGCCGATAATCCACCACTTTGATTTCATTATATGTCAGTCCTCCTTAAGCTACTTGAAGTTTTAATAGGTCCGCCCTGGTGGACATGATCAGGCTGAGCACAGCGACTGTAATCAACCCCTCGCCAACACCTATCAGCATATGCACGCCGCCCATGGCCGGGATAGCTATCGCCCAGGGCGACGTGCCCGAAATTGACAGCTCGGCCGCACAGGCCAGGGAAGCGAGAACAACAGCAAACCAGGAACCCAGGCCGGCACCGATCAAAGTCCCCGCTTTACTATGTTTAAATAAGGCGTCTATACCTTTATATATGTAGTAGCTGCCAAACCCGGCAATAACACCCATGTTGGTTATATTGGCGCCCAGCGCCAGCAACCCGCCGTCCTGGAAAACCAGGGATTGAACAACGAGCACGCTGCTCAATATCAGCACAGTCGCCCAGGGTCCCAGCAATATCGCGGCCAGCGCCGCCCCGATGAAGTGGCCCGAGGTCCCGCCGGCCACCGGGAAATTCAACATCTGCGCAGCGAATATGAAAGCTGCCAGGATTCCCATCATGGGCACCTGTTTCTCGCCCATCTTTTTATTAGTCACTTTTACGGCCACGGCTATGGCCGCAACCGCAACCACTCCCGTTGCCACGGCAACAGGCGCGCTAAGAAAACCGTCAGGAATGTGCATGTTGACCTCCTGTATCTGTTATTCGGTCATTTACGAGGCAATAGCTTCACACCTGGCATTCCGGGCACAACCCGAAAAGGGCCAGGTGGCTCATGTCCGCTTTAAATTTGTGTTTATTCATCAGCGATTCCGCCAGCGGCTGCAGTTCCGCCTCCGGCAAGTCAACCGTTTTACCACATTTATGGCAGATAAGATGGTGGTGCCTGCTGTGTTCCCTGGCATGGTAACGCGCGATGCCGTCGCCGATCTCTATCTCAGCTGCCAATCCCAGCTCTTTTAAAAGTTCCAGGGTACGGTAAACGGTGGAGATATTGGCATAAGGATATTTCTCTTTGAGCCTGGCAAATATCTCCTCGGCGCTTATATGCGTTTCAACGCTGTGCAGTGCATCTACAACCATAATACGCTGGGGTGTCAGCCTGTAACCTCTCTTCAGCAACTCAATCGTGCAACTCATATGCTAAAATTATTGCAGATAAGAGAGGCAATTGCAAGTAGTCGCAATTACTATTGCTTGCTTATAGGTGTCCACTGTCCGCGCTGTCTAGCATTATGGTAACCGGCCCGTCATTGGCAATTTCCACCATCATATGCGCTCCGAATTCCCCCGTCTCCACTTTGAGTCCCGTTTGTTTCAGCCTCTTTACAAAATAATTGTATAGCGTCTCGGCCTTTTCCGGCGGCGCGGCCGCTGAAAAGCCCGGGCGCCTTCCTTTCCTGGTATCAGCCAAAAGTGTAAACTGGCTGATAACCAGAAGCTCCCCGGTAACATTCAGGGCGGAAAGGTTGAATTTACTCCGGTCATCGCTAAATATCCTCAGATTCACAATTTTGTCAGCCAGGTATTCGGCATCTTTTTCGCAATCCCCATCAGCCACACCTAATAAAACAAGCAGCCCCCCGGCGATGCGGCCTACCGGCCTGCCCTCCACCGTGACTGATGATTTATCTACCCTCTGCAATAGCGCTTTCATTGATATTTCT
>JBFYUA010000098.1:0-12285 GCA_041300305.1 Dehalococcoidia bacterium
AGCCTGGACGGCAGCCCGCAAAGTGAAAAACAGCTTGCCTCCCTGATTGCCGCAGAGATCGGCCACAAAGCATAAAACTGTCATTGCGAGGTGGCAGGCCGCGGCGATCTTTCGCACATCACGTGACTAAAATCATTTTCCATTCTCACCGCTGTCTGTACAATAGTTATAAATACAGTCTAAATAAAGTAATTGTATGGTAAATAAAGGAGATTAAAATGGAAAACGAAAATGGGCTCGTGCTGGAGCTTAACAGCAAGAATTTAGAAGAGGCCATCAAGAACAACCCCGCGCTGGTGGTAGATTGCTGGGCGCCGTGGTGCGGACCCTGCCGCATGATGTCCCCGGTCATCGACGAATTGGCCACCGACCTTAAGGGCAAGATAACCTTTGGCAAGCTCAACACCGATGAGAACCAGGACATGGCCATGAAGTACCAGGTGCAGGCCATACCGACCCTGCTCATCTTCAAAGACGGCAAATTAGCCGATCGCAAAGTTGGAGCATTGCCCAAGAAGGTGCTGGCCGGGGAATTGACCAAGTACAATTAGTGCCGCAAATACTTGAAGCAAAGCCTGCCGCGCAATAACCGCGGCAGGCTTTTTGTTAAACTCTTTGACCATCAACCTCTTTTCCCGATAACATATTGCACAGAATATTAGAATATCAGAAAGAGGGTAAAAAAGCTCATCCCCAAAGAGCAGGCATGGTTCTGGACCGAGCTATGGCAGGCAGGTGAGCGGGAGGCACAGGCTGATATAGATGCCGGCCGCGTGCACCGGTTCAAGAACGTCGACGATGCCATAGAATATCTGCATACACGGGCTGCTGAAGTAGAAGCGGAAAAAGAATTGCCTGTCTTATGACAATACACTATACAGAAAAGTTTGCCACGAAATACTCTCACTTACCGGCCTCAATCCGCAGCAAAGTAGAAAAGACGCTCAAGCTCCTGGATGAGAATTTCCGCCATCCGGGGTTACAAAGCCACCCCGTACAGTCGGTGCCCGGTGTTTATGAAGCTTACGTTGACGATAAATATCGGATCACCTATGACCGCAAGGGCAATACTTTTACAATTCGCAACGTCGATAATAAGGATGAGTATTTGAGAAATCCTTAGAAATGCCTACCCGCCGCACTTTTCCACGTGGTCCATCACCCCGTCCTTGATCCAAATGACGCGGTCCATATATTGCCTGTGCTCGGGTTCATGGGTGACCATGACAATAGTCTGCCTGCGTTCGTCGCATAGCTGGCGCAGCAGTTTCATGACGATCTCCGAGTTCCTGGTATCGAGGTTGGCGCAGGGTTCATCGGCGAAGAGTATCTTAGAGTGGTTGACCAGCGCGCGGGCGATGGCCACGCGTTGCTGTTCCCCGCCCGACATCTGGCTGACCAGGTGACTGGCCCGCTTGCCCAGTCCCACGGTCTCCATCATCTCCATGGCTGCCTTCCCGTAGTCTTTAGCCGGCGCTCCCAGCATCATCAGGGGCAGATAGACGTTCTCCAGCGCGTTGAGCTCGGGCAGCAGTGCATATTCCTGGAATACGTAACCCAGCTTATGGAGGCGGAAGGAGGTCTTCTGTATCGATGAGAGTGCCAGCACGTCGACGCCGTCCACCACTATCGTGCCTGCTGTGGGATCGTCCAGCAGCGCCAGCATGTGCAGGAGCGTTGATTTTCCTGAGCCGCTGGGTCCCATAATGCCCACAAATTCCCCCTCTTCAATGATCAGGCCGACATCCTTGAGCGCCTCCACCGGCACTTCCCCTGCAAAGGTTTTCCGCAATCCTGCCGCTTCGATAATGCCCATAATCTTAACCCCAGATCGCCCGGATGATATTTTGCCGCGTCACCATCCATGACGGGATAAAGCCCGAAACCATACTGACCAATATCATGCTTACAATACCGAATATCATGTCCTGCCTGACCAGCACCAGGCTGACCAGGCCGATCGGCATGGGCAGGGGATTGCGAATAAAATACGGTATTAGCAGGGCGTGGATTATTATCTCGCCGGCCAAAATACCCAGCGAGGCATAGAACGCCGCCTGAAATATATAGGACATAACAATAATGCGCTCTTTCATGCCTATGGCCTTGAGTATCCCTATCTGCCTGCGGCGGTTTACTGTAGCTATAAAGATAACAATGAAAATGGTAATTCCGGCTACCAGCAGGCCTATCGTGGTAACAATACTTTTAATGATATCGAATGTCTGCGTCAAACCGCTGATATAGCCGATGAAATCCATCCAGACATTTATCTGCTCTTTCTCGATGCCCATCATGCGCAGGCGGTCGATATAAACCCTCTCGGGCACTGAGCCATCGGTTTTAATCAGTACCTCCGAAGCCCGGTTGTGGATGCCCAGTACCGATTCCATCTCTTTCTCCGTCACAAAGACATTGAGGTCGGCCAGCGGGAAATATGTATTATAGACTCCCTTTACTTTATATGAGCGTTTGACGCCATTGCCGTAGGCAACCGTTACCTCATCGCCGACCGTAGCGCCTTTGAGCGAAGAAATCTGGAAGCTTGCGCCGTAGCCGCCTGCTATCTCCTTGCCCATGATTATCTGGTCGCGGTCGCTCTCTTCCAGGTACCTGCCGGCTACCATGTAGTTCTGCAGGCTGGTCACCTTGACCTCTTCATCAGGGTTAACGGACTTAATATTCCAGGCTTTCTCGCGAACGTCCAGGTTGTCTTTCTCCGGGTCGTACCTTATCAGTCCCGACTGGGCGTAGCGGGAGCTGCAGCTAACCACGCCCGGCAGGGTATTGATTTTGGTCTTTAACTGCTGGACCTGAGTAACATATTTCTCATCGACCCTGGGCAGGATCACAATGTTTGACACATAATTTTCCTGCGCCTGCTGGTAGGCTTTGCTAATGGCGCCATTCATTATCGATGAGGTAAAGATGATATTGATAAACGCCAGTGTCGTGACGAGGATGGTCAGTATCAGAGTGTATTTGTTGCCCCGCGTAATGGCCTTGAAGACTAAAAAGAGAGCGACCCTCAAGTCATTCCCCAGGTCTTTTAAATTAAATTTCTTCATTTCATAAACCGTTACCATCTAAGGTGCACTGCGGCTAATAATATTGTGCCCGCTGCAACAAGTCAATCCGGACAGGCCGGCCTTTTACCCGTCTCGCATCGTTTTTCAAAGCTGGACTTCATAGCAGCAATTTACTACAATGGGTCAGAAAGTTCACAAAGGAAAGTGGCCGCCGAGATTTTCTCAGGAGGAACCCGATGAACAGGTCGCCAGCAGACGATGGTACCCCCATTTACACCAGGCCGGCCGAGATACTTAAATACCTTATCCGCTTTAACACGGTCAATCCGCCCGGCAACGAGGCAGCCTGCATAAATTACATCAAGGGCCTGCTGGACTGGGCAGGAGTGCAGAACACCGTCGTGGCCATGGACCCGGCCCGGCCCAACCTGATAGCCAGGCTGCCGGGCAGCGGTTCGGCGCCACCCCTCCTGATGTACGGCCATATCGACGTGGTCACCACGGCCAATCAGAAATGGAGGCTCAACCCCTTCATCGGTGAAGAACTTGATGGATACGTCTGGGGACGCGGTGCGCTGGACATGAAAGGCGCTATCGCCATGATGCTGGCGGCCATGATGCGCGCTAATATTGAAGAGATGGTCCCCGCCGGCGACGTGATACTGGCCGTGCTGAGCGATGAGGAGGACCGCAGCGCCTGCGGCGCCGAGTACCTGGTGGGCAACCATGCACAGCTTTTCCAGGACGTCAAATATGCCGTCAGTGAATTCGGCGGTTATACAACCCACATCCTCCGGCGCCGCTTTTACCCTGTCATGGTGGCAGAGAAGCAGGGTTGCGGTTTACGCGCGGCCATCCGGGGTTCGGGCGGCCACGGCGCCTGGCCGGTGCGCGGTGGTATCATGGCCAGGCTGTCACGCTTTCTCAATGCCCTTGAGCACCGCCTGCCGGTGCATGTTACAGAGGTAGCCAGGGAGCAGGTGCGCTATACTGCTGAGGCCCTGCCCAGTCCTCTCAAACAAACTTTTATGCAGTTGCTTATCCCTGCGCTGGCCAACACCGTACTGGACACGCTGGGCTCGCAGGTGAGGATGTTCGACCCCATATTGCATAATACAGCGGCCGCCACCGGCATCCGCGCCGGCGAGAGTTTCAACCAGGTCCCCAGCCAGGTCTCCATCGACCTTGATTGCCGCCTGCTGCCCGGATTTACCCCGGACGATATGATAGCCGAGCTTAAATCGCTGGCGGGCAGCGATATTGAGTATGAGCAGCTATATTTCGGCGGCGGAATGCCCGGGGCCGATATGGGGCTGTATGACACGTTAGCGGACATACTGCGGGAAAGCGACCCGGGAGGGACTCCAACGCCCATGCTCTTCCCGGCCGTCACCGATGCGCGCCTCTTCGCTAAAATTGGCATTCAAACTTATGGCTTCACACCGCTTAGATTGCCTCCCGATATTAATTTCGAGCAGCTCTTCCATGCCGCGGACGAACGTGTGCCCGTAAAGGCGCTGGAGTTCGGGACGGAGGCTTTGTTTAAACTTCTGCAACGGTTCGGGGAGTAGCCCTCTGCCGGGTAAACATACGCCGGCGACCTTGTGACATAAATCATAGCAGCCCGGCTGTTTCATCCCTACAATGGGCGCATGATTGGACAGTATAAATGTCCCGGCTCGTTCGGTAGCAGTACACCTGCAATAAAGATCAAGAAATGTCCGGTCTGCGGCGGCGAGGTGGAGCTATTTTCCATCGACTCAAAGGTAGATTGCCCGTCCTGCGGGCAGCCTGTCTTCAACAATATCAACTCCTGCGCCGAGTATTGCCGCTACGCTGAACAGTGCCTGGGCACTGATATGTACAATAAACTCAAGAAATAAAACCAGGGGAGGTCCGTCAATGGGTAATACTCAGGCGAAAGTCAAGCGTAAAATAGTCCAAATCGACGAGGATAAGTGCGACGGCTGCGGACAGTGCATAATGTCCTGCGCCGAAGGGGCGCTGCAGATCGTGGACGGCAAGGCGCGCCTTGTCTCCGATAAATACTGCGACAGCCTGGGCGCCTGCCTGGGTGAATGCCCGCAGGACGCAATCTCTATCATTGAAAGGGAGGGCGAAGCCTACGACGAGGAGGCGGTCAAAAAGTACCTGGCGGAGAGGAACCCCCCGGGTCCTGGTGAATCCTGCGGTTGCCCTTCCGGCGTCCTCAAGCATTTCGAAGCAAAAGATGCGCTGCCCTGCGGCTGCCCGTCCTCCACAGTGACCCAGTTTAAACCCACGGCAAAAGAAGAACCGTCCACTGCGTGCGGCAGCCAACCATCCGAACTGGCCCACTGGCCGGTCATGCTTACTCTTGTCCCGGCCAAAGCGCCCTTCCTGCAAGGCGCGGACGTGCTGCTGGCGGCCGATTGCACAGCCTTCGCCAGCGGGGCCTTTCACCATGATTACCTGAAAAACCACGCCCTGATGGTGGCCTGTCCCAAGCTGGATAACTACGAGGCGCACCTGGCCAAGCTCACGGACATCTTCAGCCAGTCTGATATACGCAGCCTGACGGTGCTGCGCATGGAAGTCCCCTGCTGCGCGGGCTTGACCCGCATGGCCATGCAGGCTATTCTATCAAGTAACAAGGACATCCCCTTCAAGGAGGTCATTCTGACCACCAGGGGCGAGGCCAAGAGCTGATTTAAGGAGGCTAAGGCAATGGAAGAGGGTCGCATCTCATACCACAATTCGGTACGCACCGCCTACGAACGCATAAAAAAGGACGGCATGACCAACATCTGGGACCGCTACGAGGCGCAGGGTTTGGGCAATAGCCCCGACCAGCGCTGCCAGTTCTGCCAGGAGGGCAGACGCTGCGACCTTTGCTCCAACGGACCCTGCCGAGCTGATGCCTCCAAGGACAAGCGCGGCGTCTGCGGCATCACGGCCGACGGCATGGCCATGCGCATGATGCTGCTGCGCAACGTCATGGGCGCATCCACCTACCAGTATCACACCGAGCAAACGCTTAAGACGCTCAAGGCCACGGCGCGCGGCCAGACACCATTCGAGATAACCGAGGGCAAGAAACTCAAAACTTTTGCCAAACGGCTGGGCATCAGCGTTACAGGTTCATATAAACGCATGGCCTTGAGGTTGTGCAGGTTCGCGGAGGAGGATTTCAACCGCAAGCACGACCAGCCCAGCCGTATCGTGGAAGCGCTGGCGCCAAAAGAGCGCAAGGACACCTGGCGCAAGCTGGGCATCTTCCCCGGCGGCATCTATGGGGAGATGATGTTCTCCACCAGTTCCTGCCTCACCAACGTGGACGGCTATTACCAGAGCCTGGCGCTCAAGGCCATGAGGCTGGGCATCGCCACCGCCTACCAGAGCCAGATAATCAATGAATATTGCCAGGATATCATGTTCGGCATCCCCCGCCCGCATAAGATGCGCGTGGACCTGGGCGTGCTCGACCCCGATTACGTCAATGCCCTTCCCAACGGCCATGAACCCTTCCTCGGCTTTGCCATGGTCCAACTCGCGCGCACACCGGAGTGGCAGGATAAAGCCAAAGCTGCCGGCGCCAAAGGTTTACGGGTCATCGCCAATATCGAGGCTGGCCAGGAGATGATACAGCGCTGGCAGATGGACGATGCCTTCTGGGGCTTCACCGGCAACTGGATATCGCAGGAGGCCGTGCTGGCCTCAGGTTGCGTTGACCTCTTTGCCTGCGATATGAATTGCTCCATGCCGGTCGACCCTGCCTACGCCGAGAGATATAAATTTGTGCTCCTACCGGTCAGCGACCTGGTCGCCTTCGAGGGTGTAGCCGACCGCATAACTTACCTCCCTGAGAAAGCTAAGAAGCAGGCAGGCGACCTGATAAATATGGCCATAGCGAATTTTACCAAGCGCAGGAAAACGGTCGAGCCCATCACCGGCCTGCCGGTGACCGAACCCGTAGTCGGCTTCTCCACCGAGAGCATACTGGAGGCGCTGGGCGGCACACTCACACCTCTGCTGGACGCCATCAAGAAGGGGACTATCCGCGGCGTGGCCGGCCTGGTATCCTGCACCACGCTGCGCGATCACGGCAACGATTCCCACAGTGTGGCCACAGCGAAAGAGCTGATAAAACGGGATATACTGGTGCTCTCCATGGGCTGCGGCAACGCCGCCATGCAGGTGGCCGGGCTGTGTTCACCCGAAGCCAAAGAGCTGGCCGGACCCGGTCTCAAGGGCTTATGCCAGGCGCTGGGCGTACCGCCCGTATTGAGCTACGGCACATGCACCGATACCGGAAGGCTGGCCGACCTGCTGGCCGCCATCTCCAAGGAACTGGGCGATGTGCCCGTCAGCGATTTGCCGGTGGCGGCGGTAGCGCCGGAATACATGGAACAGAAGGCCACCATCGATGCCATCTTCGCGCTGGCCTTCGGCCTGTACACCTACGTCAACCCCATCCCCACCGTCACAGGCGGCCCGCAATTGGTCAAGCTGCTCACCGAGGACCTGCCGGGCATTACAGGAGGCCTGCTCAGCGTGGAAAAGAACGCCACCAAAGCCGTTGACGGCATAGCGGCGGCCATCGAGGAGAGGAGGAAAAGGCTGGGGATTTGAGTTAAAGGCGCTCATCAAGCACATCCTTGATGAGGGCTGCGAGTTGCACCGCGAATCCAACTGAAATAACTGTTGGTCTTCTTCATATAGCGCCACCGCCCCCACCGCCGCCACTTCCTCCGCTACCGCTGCTGCTGGAACTGCCCGAGATGGTGCTTACCATGGAATTAAAGGCGCCCTGTATTGATGAGAGTGATGCCGGCGCGCTGATATCGGCGCTGGCGGCGCCGCCGGACGGGTGATAGACGTAAAACCAGGCCGGCGCCGGGGCGTCCAGGCGGCTGAACTGGGATATCCAGGGCGTCGCCAGGCCAAAGACCATGGCGTAAGGGAAATAGCTGTCCCAGGTATTCAGACTTTCAGTCGCCAGTTGCCTGTCTTTGGACATCTGCTTCAAGTATTTGCCGAAGGCTTTCCAGGCGGCGGCCTGCTGCGCGCCTTTCTCTGTGTAGCAAAGCAACTTTGATGACATCAGTATCATCACGATGCCGGCAACCATCAAAACCAGAAATGGCAGGAAGATAAATTCTGCATATTCAAAAGCGAACATGGAAAGTACAACCATCAGTACCATAGAGACAGACATAGTGATGATACCCGGGATAGATAGCCCCTTGACCGATTCAGAGGGAACTGAAGTGAAAAGCCCGTGACTGACGGATTCAGATTCGACAATCTTGTTGAATTCTTTGAGCAGGGCGGGTAGTTCTGTCCTTTTGTCAGAAAGCTTCTCTCCCTGCCCGCTGGTCAGTTTTTCCAGGGCCATTCGTTCAAATTCGTATTTGCTTTCGCGGTCAAGCCTGGTGAGTACGAGGTCCTTAGCAGTGAAGAAGAGGACCTTTTGCTGTATCTCATCTATGCGGATTGACCCGCGCCTGGCCAGGTCGAAGATGGTGGCGGTTAAACCCGTGTTTGATTTGCCCGAGGTGAGCAGTTCCACCAGCGCCGGCGGCAGGTCACCGGGAGGAGAGTACTGGCTGCCATAATCGCGCGGCACTTTTGCCACGGGCCCCCTGTTATTAAAGACTCCCCGTATCCAGATGAAAGCGGCCAGCGGAATGACTCCCAGTCCCAGCAGAACCAGGATAAGATTGATGTAAGGTTTGACCCGGTCATCATAGTAAGCGCGCCTTTCAAGTTCCGCCTGTTTCTCAGCCTCGCCTTTCTCAACAGTGGCCTGCCAGGGTGGCGGCGCGGCCTGCACCAACCCGTGAGGGAAGGACACCAGGATTTCCAGCTCTGATTTTGGTGACACATCCAGCGCTGTATAGACAATGCTGCCACTATCGATTATACGCGAGACCGCAGGTGTCCCGTAACTTTCCGGAATTATCTTCGCCGCATCAACCGCGCCGGGCAAATGAACGGTCACGTTGGCCCTGCGGACGCGGGCGCTGCGGTCGGGCCAGACGGCCTTCCAGTAAAGCCGGTCAACATCGTCATGAATGCGCAGCGCGCCATGCGCTGTGTAGCTAACCCTGATAGTCCGGCTGCCTGACAACGTGGTGGGAAACCACCAGCCTATCCAGAACCGGTTGTCCTCCTCCCAGGTGGCAAAGCCGGTTTCTTCCGGGCCAATCACCTTGCCGGTTACCATACGTTTCTTTACCCACTGCTCAACATCAGGGTTGGCCGGGTACTGCTGATTGCCTTCACTTACCTGCACGCCGTCAATAGATATCAGCCTGTCCATGGGTATATTACGGTAACCCCCGTGAAAGTCCCCCGACTGAAACCTGAACTCCTGCGTTTCGGATATGGCGAGATCGCCGTTTGTCCGCACGTCTATATCTACATCGACTGCTTCATAATAGTAACCGGGGTCCGATGCAGCTATCACCGGCAGGCAGGCCAGCAGAATGAAAGCCAGGACAGCAGAGGCGATAAATATTGTCTTTATTTTCATTATCAATTCCGCTACAATCAGTGATTAACACGATTATACGTTGAAAATACGGCAAGGGGCAACGCGCGGAGTCGGCGTCAGCTTTAAATTTATGAGAAGCAACGATCAGGCCAGACTGAACCTTTCAGGTTATGCAAAATACCGCGAGGCGCTGATAGAGTCGGCAGGCACCCGCATCGCCCTATCGCTATATATGGCCGGGGAAGGCTGTCCGTGCGTTGTATTCATACCCGGGACGATGACCCACCCTCTGTTTTACGATGATTTCCTGTCGCTGCTGGCGGAGTCAGGCTACAACGTCGCCGGCGTGCATCTACTGTCCCACGGGAAGAGTCCGCGCGAGAAAAAGCTTTTCACGTTCACAGATATGCTGCAGAATGTCAGGGACACGGTCACATATTGTTTAGACAACATCAGTAAAAACGTCATCCTGATGGGATCCTCACAGGGTGGGATTTTAAGCCTGGCAGCGGCCGGCATGGACAGCCGCATAAAAGCGGTTTTCCCGCATAACGTCCTCATACCCAGCCTGAAAAACTCCATCTCCGTTACAAGCTTCCCCCAATTTCTAAAACCTTTTAATGGCGCCGTTACTGCACTCATGCAGCTTGCGGCAGGTATTGCGCCGGCCACGCAGATTCCCCTCACTTTTTATCTCGAAATGGACCGGATTACCAAATCACAGGCTATACAGAAACAATTTTACAGCGATCCCCTCAACCTCACCTCCTACCCTCTAATCTTCCTGGCATCACTTTTCACGGCCGATTTGAGCAAGTTATCAGACGGCAGCATCAAGTGCCCGGCCGTGGTAATCACCTCCACCGGGGACACGCTTTTTTCCTACAGCTACTGCCGGGAGGTTTTCGAAAAAATCGCTGCCCCGCACAAGGAAATGCTGGTATTCAATGAACCCTTTCACCTGATATTCAATGAATGCCCTGAGCGCGTCATCGGCCCGATTGCACAGAAGTTGAGCGAGTATAAGTAAGTATTTGCGTGTTTTGTGAGTAAATAACATACCGCAAGGAGAAAGGTTTAATGACAGAAAAGAAAAATACTGCAGAGTGTTGTCCTCCCTTTGATCCAGAGATTTGGGACGATAAAGTTTCCGATTGGAAAAACAAGCCGTTCATACAGGATTCGGTCAGGCAGTTTTTTCACATACCTTTGAACATGGGTCAGGTAGTTACCCGCATGTGGAGTGTCATCGAGCAAGCCGGCGCGGCGCCGGACAACAAGGATTTCCTGATGCTGGCTTACGATCCATCCCCCTGGAAATCAGAACTATCCATGACTGTTACCAGGGAAATACCCGGTGCACGTAACGTCAAGCTATCGGGCACCTTCATGAGCCGTGTCTTTGACGGCCCTTACGCAGCGGCACCAAGGTGGTTTAAGGAAATGGAGGGCTATGTGCAGTCAAAGGGCAAGAAAGCCGTCAAGCAGTATTTTTACTACACTACCTGCCCCAAGTGTGCTAAAAAATATGGGCACAATTACATTGTGGCATTCGCCCAGGTGGAGTAGTACCTCTCCCCCTCCGCGATAGATTCCTCCCTCGGCCCTCAACTTTCATCGTCTTACTCAGCGCAGCGATCTAACAGCTGTAGCGATACGCTCCATGGCCTCCGCCAGTTGCGACCTCGGGCAGGCGATATTCATCCGCTCAAAGCCGTCCCCGCCGGTCCCGAAAATAAATCCCGGCTCCAGCGCCACCCTGGCATGCTCCCGCACAAAGTTGCCCACCTTTTGGGCGGGCAGGCCGCAGCCGCGGAAATCCAGCCAGAGCAGGTAGGTGCCCTGCACCGGCGCCACCCACAGGCCGGGCAGATTTTCGGCGGAGAACGCCTTCAGGTAGGCTATATTGCCCTCCAGGTACTCCAGCAATCCCGATAGCCACGGTTCCCCGTACCGGTAGGCGGCTTCGGTGGCGGCCAGGCCGAACATACCGGCAGAAGGAAAGCCGCAACTATGCAGGTTGTCCTTGAACTTTGTGCGCAATTCCGGATTGGGGATGATGATGTTGGAGTTCTGCAGGCCGGGCAGGTTGAACGTCTTGCTGGCAGCCGTGCAGGTCACGGAATTGGCCGCGAATTCCTCTGAAAGCGCGGCGAAGGGCACATGCTTATATCCACCATAGACGATGTCACCGTGTATTTCATCGGCCACCACCAGGATATTCTTGCTCAGGCAAAGTCGTCCCAGTTGCCTGAGCTCATCCTCCTGCCAGACCCGGCTGACGGGGTTATGCGGGTTGCATAATATGATCATTTTGGTGCGCGGGGTTATCTTCTCCTCCAGACCGGCCAGATCCATATAGTACCCGCTATCCTCCCGCTTCAGGGGATTTTCCAGGATCTCCCGTCCATTAAGTTTAATCGCATCGAAGAAGGGGTAATAGACGGGCGTCTGCACCACGACCTGGTCGCCCGGCTCTGAAAAGGTGCGCACCAGCATATGCAGGGCGGGCACAACGCCCGGGGAAGGGACCATCCAGTCCTTTTGTATTTGCCAGGCGTGGCGTTTCGCCATCCAGCCAATGACGGCATCGTAGTAAGACCGCGGCACGCCTGTATAGCCGTAAATACCGTGTTGCGCTACCCTGCTGACTGCGACTACGACCTCGGGCGGCGCTTTGAAATCCATATCGGCCACCCACATCGGCACCAGGTCATCGGCCTGGAAATACTTGGACATGAAGTCCCACTTGATGCAGCCGGAACCCCGTCGGTCGAT
>JBFYUA010000113.1:0-4817 GCA_041300305.1 Dehalococcoidia bacterium
CTGCATTCTGGATGCCGTTGACCTTCAATGTTCTGGCAAGCCATAACGCATCGGCCTGGTTTGCCGTGAGGGCGGTGCTCTTCATAGTCGGGTTCGCTTCGCTGGCGCTTACTATTGCACTGCTGACCCTGCAACCAAGGAATCCGGATACCTGGTATTGGCTGGCCGTGGTTGGTTCAATTCTTTTTTGCGTCCAGACGCTGATAATGGACTTTTTTATATGGGCTGCTAATTTCAAATATTGATGATAAAGCAAGAATTACCGTCTGCTATGCCGCCCGTCTAAATGCAACCAGCAGCACGCCCGGTCCTCCATGGACCCCGAGTGCCGCACCTAATTGCGTAATTAATATTTTGTCTTCCGGGAAAAAATCCCCGAGTTTTTTCTTCAATTGGCCTGCCCACTCCGGGACCGCGCTATGTACGATAAACAGCTCCATCAAATTACGGTTTGCCGCAACATACTGGCAAATCCGTTCCATTCCCCTGGAAAGCGTCCTGGCAAACCCGGCCCGGACTACCTGGCCGTCTTTGAATGTAAGAAGCGGCTTTATATCAAGGATACCGGCCGCCGAAGCGATTACCTTGCTGACCCGGCCGCTCAATGCCAGGTATTTCATTGTATTGAACATGCCAAACATCTTCACCTGCATGATAGCCCTGTTAGCCTCGAGTACCACATCGTCCAGGCTTCCGCCGGCTTTAGCGATCCTGGCCGCCGCCATTGCTACAAGGCCCAATCCTGCTGAATTCAGTTTGGAGTCAATAATCTCTATGTCCCGCTCAGCCATCAGCATATTGCGCGCCAGGAAAGCCGAATTATACGTGCCGCTTAGCTTGGAGGAGACGTGAATGGAGACTACCTGTTCCGATTGCTCAAGCGATTTATTGTAAACCCTGATAAAATCCTCGGGAGGAGGCTGTGAGGTGGCCGGATGCACGGGGGCGGTCTCAATCCTGGTATAAAACTCGTCATCCGACAAATCTATGCCCTGGCGATAGATGTTTTCGCCAAAGCGAACGTATATGGGAACAATGGATATATTGAGGTCCGCGGTAATGTCAGATGGTAAATCAGATGTGCTATCAGTAATCACCTTAACTGCCATGAACTTAACCTCCTCCTTAAATATGCTCTTTATCGGATGCCTGCATGAATGATTAATTTCAACAGGCCAGCCGGCAGCATACTAATACATACAACATAATTATAGCGCCTTGCTATGCAATGGAAAAAATACTATACTCGCATCGATGGATGGGATGGTTAGAATAAGCGAAAACCTCGGCCTGCTGATGCTGAAAAATGGGCTTTCAGCATCCCTGGAGCAGCAGTTGCAGGATGTCATCAGCCAGGCAACTGCCAAAATTATAATCCTTGATTTTAGCCGGACCGATTCATTTGATAATCAGTCCCTGAGCGCGCTGGTACGTTTGCATAATGCGGCCAGGCACAGCGGCAAACGCCTGTTAGCTGCGAACCCGGGCAATAAATTACATGAGATACTCAGGCTGGCCCGCCTGAGCGAAGATATACCTTCATTTAACACTGTCAGTGAAGCGGCAGCTTTTGCAGGTTTTTCCGCAGCGCTGCCCGCCGGGGTTGAGGAAGGCATACAACATGCAGGACAACGATACCCTACAATAGCAGACGATGCCTGGCCAGGGCCTTTTACCAGGCTGGCAGTCCGGGGGATGCCCGCCGGGGCCATTAACCTTAATGTAGACGGGCGTCGGATAGCAGGTCCGCTGCAGGGTTTCGGCCAGCTCTGGGAAAAGACATACACGGCCGTATTAAAAGATATCAAGCTGAGCCCGCATGAGCTTATCGAAATACTCAAAACCAATTTCACACGGTTCCAGCCTTCATCGAACAGGTTTTACCCCGGTCCGGAGGGCATCAGGCCCGGCGAAGTTATCCTGATCAACGCCGATACACCGGGAGGCCTGATAGTGACAGGGGTCATGGTATTGTACGCCGATGAAACCGGCTTCACCTTTATTACACCCGAGGGCCATCCCGAGTCAGGCTGGGTTTCTTTCAGTGCTGCAGAGAACGCCGGCAGTATTACGATCCAGATCCAGGGACTGGCGCGTGCCAGTGATCCAGTGTATGAAGTAGCTTTCCGCCTGGCTGGGTCAAAGCTGCAACAGGGTATATGGACACATGTTCTTCAATCACTGCTGAAATATGTCGGCAGCAACAGCCAGATAGAAGTTGCCCCGGTATGCCTCGACAAGAAACTGCAGTGGTCAAAATTCTTCAATATCTTTGCCAATGCCCAGGTACTCACCATTCTTAATATGCCCTTGATTTTTTCCCGGAAACTTATCAAAGGTAACAGCAAGTAAACACGTATGAAATTCGATCGTAGCCATGATTGCCAGGCAGTTGTGGTCGGTTCCGGGATTAATGGCCTGGCTGCTGCAACAGGATTAGCCGGGGCCGGGCTGAAAGTCCTTGTCATTGAAGGCAATGAGGCAATGGGCGGCTGCACCCGTTCGGATGAACTGACTTTGCCCGGTTACCTGCATGATATTGGTTCTGCCGTTTTCCCGATGGCTGCCGCCTCCCCCTTTTTCAATTCACATCCTTTCTCTGAATATGGATTGAAGTGGATTAAACCGCCCGTTGCGGTGGCGCACCCATTTGATGATGGTTCGGCCGCATTGTTATATCAATCGGTTGAGGAGACCTCCGAAACGCTTGGCCGGGATTGTCACCGTTACCGCAAACTCATGTCGCCGCTGCTGGAAAACTGGGATGCGCTGATTGCCGACCTTGTTGGCACATTCAGACTATTGCAGCATCCCTTCAAACTTATAAGCTTCGGGGCAAAATCCTTCCAGCCGGCGATAAATCTGGCCAGGTGCCATTTTTCCGGCAGCCGGGCCAGGGGATTTTTCAGCGGGTTATGCGCACACTCGGTCATACCGCTGGAGCACATCCCCAGCTCCGCTTTCGGGATCGTGCTGGGCCTGGCCGGGCACGCCGTTGGTTGGCCCATTCCGCAGGGCGGCTCAGGCAAAATAACACAGGCTATACTGACCCACCTGGATAAAAATAACGTCGGGTTGGTTACCGGTCATTTCATCCGCTCTCTGGATGAGCTTCAAAATGGGGCCGTCCAGTTTTTAGATATAACGCCGAGGCAATTCCTGAGCATAGCCGGCAATAGGTTATCAGGCATTTACGGCAGAATGCTGAAGCAGTTCCGTTACGGTCCCGGTGTATTTAAAATGGATTGGGCCATGAGGGAACCCATACCCTGGAAAGCAAAGGAATGCCTGTTAGCAGGGACTGTTCACGTGGGCGGCTCCATGGAATCAATCGCTTTATCCGAGCGGGAAGCATGGCAAAATAAAGCCCCGCAAAATCCCTTTGTAATCGTGGCACAGCCAACCCTTTTCGATGACACACGGGCGCCCGACGGCAGGCATATTGCGTGGGCCTATTGCCATATCCCAAACGGGTTTACAGGTGATATGACCGTACAGATAGAATCTCAGATAGAGCGGTTTGCACCGGGTTTCCGCGAAATCATCCTGGCACGAAGCGTCCAGAATACATCAGACCTGGAACGTCTTAATCCCAACCTGGTCGGCGGTGACATTACCGGTGGGGCACAGGTGTTGTCACAGATTTTTACCCGGCCGGCACTACGCTGGGATCCTTACGCAACTCCGCTCAGGCATGTATATTTGTGTTCTGCATCAACACCGCCGGGTGCAGGCGTCCACGGAATGTGCGGCGCACATGCCGCGGCATCATATTTAAGAACATTATAATATGCAGGTGATTTTATCTTCAGCGCGGATATATTTTAGCATCGGCTTATCGTTATTGGTGATAGCGGATTGATAAAATGAGGATGTGGATGGTGGACCCCCGGTTTATGTGCGACAGGCATTTACTCGGAGAACATTATGAGTGCCATATGTTTGCCGGCTGCATAAATAAAAAGAAGACCCTGACGGGGTACATTGCTAAGCAACTATTTGATCCAGCCTCCCTGACATCGAGACATAACCGGCTGGTAAAGGAAATGAAGAGCAGGGGGTTTTCACACCGCAGTCCGATTGACAAATATAAGGGGATCCCGTCGCCGATAAATAGCGATGCTTCCCTCCACGAGCTGCTTACAAGATGCAAAGCATGCAGCGCTAAGTATAACGTAAATCAAACGGGCTGACCCTGGCGTGAAGCTTACAATGCGGAAGGCAAGTGGCAGGGACGGATCGTATTTGCCATTTTCGATGGAGGCGACGGCCCGCCTTGTGACGTGTAATTGACCCCCAGGGCTTCCCGTGTAAGGCCGTGTATCGCGCTAAATGCCCTTGGTGTTCAGGTAATGGCAGTGCCGGGAAAGGATAAAATTAGGGCGGCAGTACCTTTAGAATTTATTACCATTGAATAAACATCGGCATGTCTATCCGGCCATACGTACAATTACTGTGTGCCGTGTGCAATTACAATATAACAGTGGCCATCGCAGAGCAAAACTAATGTTGGATGTAAATGAGAAAGGCCTGGATGGTTTTGCCCTGGCCTGATGATATCCAGTCATCTTTGTACTTATCGTGTTATTATCTTCAACGCCACGGCTGCCTTTTGCCGGTGACATGGATGACACCAATGACAAAGGCCAACAGGATCAAAGTCCCGCTTATGTAGAGAATCATATTGGAATCGGCGAACTGGTCCACGGTGAAACTGCCGGCTTGTATACCGCTCATCTTTGTACTTATCGTGTTATTATCTTCAACGCCACGGCTGCCTTTTTCCGGTGACATGGATGACACCAATGACAAAGGAC
>JBFYUA010000126.1:0-6508 GCA_041300305.1 Dehalococcoidia bacterium
CTCCTGCATATCTCTGAGGTCGATGCTGTTGTGGAGCACACAACGCCGTTAATTGAGTTTAAGTGGCCGGGACCCAGGGCAGAGGACGGCGCCATCGGTAAACTGGTGGCTGAACTTGTGCCCGACGGCGCTACGCTGCAATTGGGCTTTGGCGGCCTGCCCAATGTAATCGCCATGAAGTTGATGGACCGCAAAGATTTAGGCATACATACCGAGGTGTTCGGCCCGGCCATGGTAGAGCTTATCAGGAAAGGGGCCGTGACCGGCCGCAGGAAGAACCGGCACCCCATGAAAAATGTATTCACGGTGGCGGAAGGTACCGCCGACATGTACCGTTTCATGAATGATAACCCCAGTATGGAGAGTTACCCCGTTTCCTATACCAACAACCCGGATGTCATAGCCGGAAACGATAACATGATTTCCATCAATTCCATTATCCAGGTCGACCTGCTGGGGCAATGCAATGCCGAGTCACTGGACGGGCATGAATACAGCGGCACCGGGGGCCAGCTTGATTATGTGCGCGGGGCCTACAATTCCAGGGGTGGAAAATCGATATTGGCCTTCTATTCTACAGCCAGGAAGGGGCAGGTCTCCAGGGTGGTGTCCAGGCTGGATAGCGGCGCCGTCATAACCACGCCCAGGATGGATGTGCACTACCTGGTGACCGAGTACGGCGCGGTCAATTTAAAGGGCAAGTCGACCCGTGAAAGGGCATTAGACATAATATCAATAGCCGACCCGCGTTTTCGCGATGCCCTGCTCAAGGAAGCGGAAAACATGTACCTGCTCTGATGGGCGGCGGCCCTTTATCATGCCTGAAGGCATTCTTCTCTTACCTTTATTTATATATTGCTGTCCCGGCCGGGCGCTGTCTTCAGGTCCCTCAGCAGGAAAGCGAATACTGTGATCGCAAAGGTATTGGCCAGTATCATCGGGGCCGCTATTATGCCGACAAGTTTAAGGGCGTTTTCGAATGGTTGGGCCATTAACAGGAGCAGCGACATATCGGCAGTTTCCATCAAAAAGGCGAATAAAACCGGTTTCCAGATACCGGTTTTACCTTTGCAAAGTATCAGCAGGAGGCCTGCCATCAACCCGCTGAGTATGGTCCCGATGGCACAGGGCAGGGCCGTGAAGCCGCCCATCAGGTAACGGTGGATGCCGCCGATTAAGCCGGCGCCCAGGCCGACCAGGGGGCCGCCCAGAAGGCCTCCCATGATAGGCCCGACATTACGGATATTAGCGATTGCCCCGGAAGTTTGTATCCCGCTATACGTGCCATAAAGCGCGAACAAACCGAACAGCACAGCGAGGACCAGTTGGTCGAGCACATTTAAGTTTTGCGCGGCCATACGTTTAAAGAACTTCAGATGGAACAGCACCAGAAATACCACCAGCACCAGGCAGGCGCGTTCTATCAGGGCCCAGAATATGCCGAAAAGTGAGAGATCCATTTCCACCTCCGTCAGGCCTACGATTATATCAAAAACCAAAAAATGCTTGAAAAATGGTCAACTGATGCAACCGGGGCGGGCAGGGAATTTTCAATTATGAAATGGCCGCCATACAGGGGTTGGAGACAGAAGGATTTACAAAAAGAAATCCCTGCGCCAGAAATGGAAATAATCGCCCTCAATTTGCGGGCGCATATTCCATTACTGCAGCAAATGGTTATACGGGGAAATATGCCATCAGCGAATGGAAAGCGGGTTTATCAGAGTAAATCAGGTAAAGGCGCAGGGTGACTAAGCATTTTGGGGTACGCCTTTACCTTAGTGATTTCTGTAAAAAAACAGACTTACTAATCGATGCGTGTCACCCATGGATATGATTTACTTTAATAAAGATAAGTTGAGCCTGAAACGGTCGAAACAAGGGAAATAAATTAAAAGGAGTAAAACAGTGAAAGCGTCACATGCAATGGTATTCTACGCGGTCTTTTTCACACTTGTAGCGGTAGTAGTAGCGGGATTTACATATCGACAGACCACGCCGGGTGTCTCATCGATATGGCTAACTCCCCAGGAAGCCAAAGAATTGCTCGACAAGACTACCGACGTGGTCATCATAGATCTGTCGCCCCGTCATTATGACAAGGGTCATTTGCCCGGTGCAGTTAATCTACCGACGTCCAGCATACCAGCCGCAGTGCCAGGCATGGACAAGAATGCGACATATTTAGTCTACAGCCACTGGACTGGCGCCCCTCTGTCGGCCGCTGAGATGCTTAAAGAAGCTGGTTTCCAAAACGTTTATGCACTCAAAGGCAACTTCGGCGCCTGGGTAGATTCCGGCTACCCGGTTGAGAACTGAGATGGACTATTTACCTCCCTGCAGGGAATATGGTGTGGCGAAGCCGGCGCGCGGTATCGATGGCTTAGGCAATGATGCCGCCTCCGCCGCTTCGACACGCTTGGTGACCAGCCTGTCTGAATACGGTCGGACTGGTTCCTCCACGGCAACAGGAACCGGTTGCTTATGCCCGGCCTGGATAAGCAGGGCGGTAAAGAAAAAGCCCACTGCCGACCCGACGAACGGCATAATGAACTTCCACAGGTGTATATTGAGCGCAGCGTCAGCCTGCACCCCAATCCAGAAGCATATGCCCATGCATACCGGCATGATAACGAAAAGAACCAGGAGGAACTTGTACACGAATTCCAGGATGCCGATTTTTGTGGTGGCCAATCGCTTAAACATTGCCGAGCACCCACGTTAGCATTGAGAAGGCCACTATGACACCGGTCAGAATAGCTACAGCAAGGAATGCGGACACCAACCCTATGGTCCAACCTTCACTTTCCATGAAAAACCTCCAAAATATTATTTCCACGGTACCGGGAAAAGCCCCGCAAGGGAGCAGTCCCGGGACCCCTGGATTACACCTTTATGGGTCCTGCCGTTTGCGCTTCTGGTTATGGTATTCATTCACTATGGTAAAGACGAGCCGAGGTGAAATAATATGCGATTCATAAGTGCTTTTATAAGGTCCATTGTTCCTACCCGTTTTGCGGCTTGGCCGGCGTTTGGTCGCGTAAATATTTCAAGCAAATATCGGGATAGTGCATGGCCAACCCCTGGAGGAAGCGCCGGCCCGGTTTCTTATCACCTATCAATACCAGGCACAGCATCGACGGGGAAATACTCAGCTTGGACGCCAGCTTGGCGTTGGTCAGTTTTTCCTGTTGCATTATCCTGTAAAGCTCAGCCTGTAGTTTCATATTTACTATATTAAACAAGTTATTTACAAAAATCAATAGGTTTTCGGAGAAAATTTGCTGATTGCATAAAATATTTACTACGGTAAATAAATAGCTTAGTGGAGGATGTAAAAGATATGTTAGGAGACTATGTAAAAGAAACGCGCTCCAAGAGAGGCTTATCGCAGGCAGAGCTGGCCAAGCTGGCTGATCTCTCGCCGTCGTTTATTTGCCGCATCGAGAAAGGGGATTATAAATCCGTAACTATAGCATCGCTGAATAAGTTATCCCGATCGTTAAAAGTTTCCATCAGTGAACTTAGCAATCTTGTTTTGGATAAGGGTCCGAAAGATGATTTGCTAAAGAAAACGCCTTATGAGATAATGAACGAGCTTTCACTATCGCTGCCGGCAATTGTGCCGGTCTATGCGGATACTGAATGTAAACAGATTGTAGAATACGCCTTTGTACCACGGGAGTTGGCGTTAGCTGGAGGTAGAGAGATGAAACTGATAGGTATAAAATCCGGCGATCTGGTGTACGGAGATATCGTACATAAGGGCGATATCGTTATCTGCGGAAAGGATATGCCGCCCGCCCTCGGAGACCTGTGCCTGAAAGTGGAGGGCGACAAGATGGTGATTAGCCCCTATAGAAAAAGCGAGGATGTCTTTGCCCTCATCATCCAGGTGGTCAGGGTCGTCAAACAGTTCAATTAGGTTTATCACCGCCCGCTACCCCCGGCTTTTATGCCCCCGTCCACGTCCGTGAATCATGGTAAGCATTTATGCTGATTGCCTTTCAATCTTTAATGCGCAAATGCGCACATGCCAATTAAGCCTTCAGGCTGATGGCGTGCGATTTCCCGGGTGTTATATTTAGAGCATAGGAAATAACAACGGGCTAATCTGATAAAGGAGGCAACGACAATGGCAGAAAATACAGTAAAAACCAGGACAGTAGATGGGGTGGAGGGCGCCGCCGAACTTAATTTCTGGTATGGCAAGGAACCCTGCTGGGACAAATGTAATTGTCCGCCGATGATAAAAGCTGAATGTCCGGCTGCCAGGTATCAATTCCTGGCCTGCTGGGAGATAGAGGGGACATATTGCAAGCTCGATAACCGCGGGGCCACCGGCCGGGACACCAGCGTTTGCCAGATCTGCCAGATCTACAGGAAATATGGCAACGGCGAACCGATCAAATTGAAGTTGTTCGGACGCGGCCTGGACGCCGGCTTGAAAGAACTCGAGAAAGCCGTTAGATAACTTGCTGACAAAGCAAACTTTTAAGAGCTGACTCGTTAGAGTCAGCTCTTTTTAATGTCTGGTGAAGAAATGAAGAATTGGTCGGGGTGGTCGGATTTGAACCGACGACCACCTGAACCCCATTCAGGTGCGCTACCAGGCTGCGCTACACCCCGTGTTCGTGAAACGAAAATATGTTATCATATTTGGGCATTCGCAGGCAATCTAATTTGCCATAATATATTTTAAGACGAGAGGTTTCTAAATTGGCTGGAAAACACCGAAAGGAAAAAACCGTTAGAAAATTGACCAAGCACCAGGTCACAAAGTGGGAGAAAGAGAAAAAACTTTCTCGGATTATCACCATTGTCACAGCCTGCATCATAGCCGCTGTCCTGGGAATTATCGGCTACTGGGTGTACGCCGAACAGGTGCTGCCCTACGAGCAGACGGCTGTCAAGGTCAATGAAAAATCATATGATATGAATTACTACATCAAAATGTTGGACGCCTATACCAAGGGTCAGAGCAGTGATATGACCAAATATTACGTGGATATCGTTGCGCAGGCCATACCCCAGACTGCGGTTGTGATAGAAGGCGCCCAGGGCGCAGGCATTACTTATAGCGATGATGAGGTCAGCAAAGAGATGGAACTCCTGAAATTGCCTGACACCCCGGTGAGCAGAGATATGATGAAGGCCAGGCTGATAACCGGCAAATATAATGAACAGCAATGCCTGCCCAAGCAGCCCGCCACGGTCGAGCAGTCCGAGGTGCAGGCTATGCTGCTTGAGACCAAATTTATGGCTGATGAGCGGAGGCAGAAGCTTATTCTTGGCGATAATTTCTCCACTATGGCAGCCATGCTTTCCATCGATTCTGTCACTCAGTCAAAGAAAGGCTACCTGGGTTGGGTCCCCAAGGGCTATGAAGACAGGGCCCTGGATACGCTGAAAGGTTCTATTCTGAAAGACGTGATATTTACCCTGGACACAGGGGCCGTCAGTGAACCTGTATATGACGCAAATATGGAAAAGCCCTTTGGGTACTGGGTCATCGAGGTGCTGGAAACGGAGACCGCTAAAGGCTCACATGCCAGGGGCATACTGTTTTCATCCAAAGACGACGCAGAAGCTGTCCGGCTCAAGTTGATGAACGGAGATAGCTGGGATGCGCTGGCCAAACAGTATTCACAGCATACGAGCAAGGATGCGGGGGGGGACCTCGGCTGGGTAGCGCCGGGAGTGGACAAGACCCAGCTGGCCAGTATCGTGGGTACCCTGGAGACAGGTAAAATCAGCAATGTAGTCACCGATAATTCTCTTAAAACCAGGGGTGGTTACTGGCTGGTGCAGGTGTTGAATAAACAGGAAAGGCCGCTGGCGGATAGTATCAAACAGGCGCTGTCGGAAGAGTGTGTGAGCGCCTGGATAAAGGGCCTTATGGATAATGCTAAGGTGGAAAATAAGCTGGACCAGAAACAGAAAGACTTCGCGGTTGCGCAGGTACTGAAAGGCAGGAGTAAATAGGACAGTGCAGAAAAAACGCCCGGTAAATATTGGTCTGCTGGGTATGGGGACGATTGGCAGCGGCGTAGCCCAAAACCTGCTTGCCAGGAGTAAGACGCTGGCGCGCCAGGCCGGCAGCCCTATAGCGCTCAAAATTGTAGCGGAGACGGACAGTTCTAAACATGCCCTGCCCGGCCTGGGCCGGAGCGCGTTTACCTCTGATTACCGCAAAGTTGTGTATAACGGCAATGTTGATATTGTAATTGAACTCATCGGCGGCGAGCACCCGGCGGTCGATTATATCAAGGAGGCGCTGAAAAACGGCAAGCATGTTGTGACGGCCAATAAAGAAGTGATGGCCAAGCACGGAACAGAGTTGCTTTCTTTGGCCAAGGAAAATCACGTGGGTTTGCGCTTTGAGGCCAGCGTCGGCGGGGGCATACCGCTTATATCGCCCTTCCAGCGCGACCTTGTGGCTAATGAGATCCAGGCCATTTATGCCATAGTGAACGGGACGACCAATTATATTTTGACCCGCATGGCC
>JBFYUA010000135.1:0-2847 GCA_041300305.1 Dehalococcoidia bacterium
CATAGACGGCGATACGGCCCTCGGAATTGTTACCAGCGGCGTCAGCTACCAGTATGCCAGGGAGGTCTTCCCGGACGCTGCTCTCCTGAAGCTGGGACTGACCTACCCGCTGCCGGCCGCGATGCTGCGGCGGTTCGCCGGCCGTGTAAAAAGGCTGTTTGTAATCGAAGAGCTCGATCCCTTTCTGGAAGAGAATATCAGGGTGATGGGCATCCAGGTTGAAGGAAAGCAGCATGTCCCCCGCTGGGGTGAACTTAACAAGGCATCCGTGCACCATTCTTCACGCAAAGCGGGAATAGTCACCGCTATCGACTCTATAGAAGAGGCGAAACCGGTGGAAGGCCTGCCGGGCCGTCCCCCGCTGCTCTGCCCCGGCTGCCCACACTCCGGCGCCTTCTTTGTGCTCAGTACCATAGGCCAGCGTTCCAAAATATTGGATGCAAAAGGTGTGTCGGAGGGAGAGTCCAAGCTGATTATAACGGGTGATATAGGATGCTATACCCTGGCGACCTACCCGCCCCTGCGCGCCATGGACACCACTGCCTGCATGGGCGCCAGCATAGGGCAGGCCATCGGCATCGAGAAAGCCGGCACCACCAGCAAGGTGGTAGCTGTGATAGGCGATTCCACTTTCATGCATTCGGGCATGACCGGACTGGTGGACGCCGTCTATAACGACGCCAAAATCACGGTGGTTATACTTGACAACAGCACCACCGCCATGACCGGTCACCAGGACCATCCCGGGTCGGGGATATCCGCCCAGGGCGCCGCGACCAGCAAGGTCGCGCTGGAGAAAATTGTCAGCGCCGCGGGGGTTTCCAACCTGACCGTGGTAAATGCCTTCGATATCAAAGCCGTCCGCTCGGCCATCCGGGCAGCCCTGGATAGCGGGCAACTGTCGGTGGTCATCGTCCGCGGCAAATGCGCGGTCATTAATAAATTGCGGAAAAATCAGCGGCAGGTCGACCCGGAGCTGTGCAATAATTGCGATGTCTGTATCTCCATCGGCTGCCCCTCGATAAAAAAGCAGGATGGCAATCTGACCATCGATATAGCTACGTGTATGGGGGACGAGTGCGGCCTCTGCCAGCAGATATGCCCGAAAAAAGCCATCAGTCCCATTTCAGGGAAAAAAGCGCAATGACAAAGTTAAAGCAGGATAAACAGGACATTTTAATGGTCGGCGTCGGCGGCCAGGGTACCGTTTTAGCCAGCGATATACTGGGGGACGTTGCCCTCTCCATCGGACTGGACGTTAAAAAGACGGACACGCTGGGCATGGCCCAGCGCGGGGGGAGCGTCACCAGCCACCTGAGGATAGGGAAGAAGGTGTGGTCACCGCTTATCAGCCCCAAGGAGGCCGATATCCTGCTGGCCTTCGAAAAGCTGGAGGCCGCGAGGTGGGTGAATTATATTAAACCGGATGGCATCGTCATCATCAATAACCTGGCTATCCCGCCGCTATCCATTTCGCTGGGAACACAAAAATACCCGGACGATAAAGACATAATCAAATCCTTCCAACAGAGGACAACACGCATCCACATGCTGGATGGCACGAAGGAAGCCGGTGTTATAGGCGACGTGCGCACCCTGAATGTCTTTATGCTGGGTTTCCTGTCGATATTGGTCCCGCTCAGCATCGGCCACGAGATCTGGCAACAGGGTATCAGCCACCATTTACCGGAGAAATTACTGGGTATGAATATGCGCGCCTTTGAAAGGGGCCGGGAGATAGCAAAAAATGCCGGTCTCTGATAATGTCAGGAAACGGATGGAGTCGGGGTCGTGGACCCGGCGCATGTTCGAAGAGGCCGCGGTATTAAAAAGGAAACACGGCGAGCATAACGTATTTGACCTCTCCCTGGGGAACCCGGTGATAGAGCCGCCGGCGGAATTCAAGCAGGCGCTCAGAAAGCTTAGCGAGCAGCCGCTGTCCGGCATGCACCGCTACATGGAGAACGCCGGCTATGAGGAGACAAGGAAGGCGGTGGCCAGGCAGGTGTCCCTGGAAACCAACCTTGAACTGTCCTTCGGCGATATCATTATGACGGTGGGGGCGGCGGGCGCCATAACTGTGATATTGAAGACCATCCTGGAGCCGGGTGAGGAAGTTATCGTATTCGCACCGTTTTTTATGGAATACGACAACTATATCGACAACCATGGGGGGAAGACCCGGATCTGTGCGACCGGTGAGGACTTCCTGCCCGACCCGGCGGCCTTTGAGCAGGCGCTGAACGTTAAAACCAGGGCGGTAATACTGAATTCCCCCAACAACCCTACCGGTGTGGTTTATCACGAAGATTTAGTGAAAAAGCTGGGGGAAATACTCACAGCCAAAGAAAAGGAACTCGGCAGCAGGATATACCTGATCAGCGATGAGGCCTACAGCAGCCTGATTTACGACGGGCTCAAATATGCCCCTATTTTTAACCTTTACCACCGCAGCCTGATAGCGACGTCGCACTCCAAGGACCTGGCCCTGCCGGGCGAGCGGATAGGCTATATCGCGGTCCATCCCTCGCTGGAAAACAAGGCAGATTTAATCAACGGGATGATATTCTGCAACCGCATACTGGGATATGTAAACGCGCCGGCGCTCATGCAGAATATCGTCCGCCACCTGCAGCATATAACCGTGTCGATACCTGAATACCAGGAAAAACGCGACTACCTGTATAATAACCTGGCCGGCATGGGATATAAGCTGGTCAAGCCGCAGGGTGCTTTTTACATGTTCCCCAGATCTCCGCTGGAAAACGACGTCGATTTTGTCCACGAGCTGCAAAAGCATAATGTCCTTACCGTGCCCGGCCGCGGGTTCGGCAGCCACGGCTATTT
>JBFYUA010000158.1:0-25231 GCA_041300305.1 Dehalococcoidia bacterium
TTGGCCGGTTCATCCGCGCTGAGTTTGCCCGGTGTGGGTATAGGCGCGCCGCGTTTGGATGTATCGTGTTGGGAAGTAATGCCGATGGTATGGAAATCGCAGCGCTGCAGCAGGTCATCTATCATGCCTGCCAGTCCCATGTTGCGCCCATCTTCCGGATCATATATACGCTCGATCCCGTATGCCTGCAATTCCTTTATCTCGTTGGGACGTATCACACCGCCCCCGCCGCCGAAGATTCGTATATGACCCGCACCAAGTTTATCGAAGATGTCCTTCATGTACTTGAAGAACTCGACGTGGCCGCCCTGGTAAGACGAGACCGCCACTGCCTGCACATCCTCCTGCACCGCCGCTTCGACAATCTCTCCCACCGACCGGCTGTGGCCGAGGTGGATGACCTCTGCGCCGCCTGCCTGTATCAGCCTGCGCATGATATTGATGGCTGCGTCGTGACCGTCAAACAGCGTAGTGGCCGTGACCACCCTGACCCGGTGTTTTAATTCGTAGCGACTGTTTTTGCTTTCAGCCATGTCCGCCCGTTTGGATCCAACCTTACTTCATCCTGGGCAGGCCGAGGCCGTACCAGGCGATGATATTGCGCTGTATCTCGTTGGTACCCATGGATACGATGGGCACGAAACAGGCCATATAGAGAGATTCGAAAATCCCAGAGATCCTGGCCCATTTGGAATGCGGCACCTGCCCGAAGGGGCCCATCAGGTCGGTGGCCACCTGCGCCATCTTTTCCATCAACTCGCTGGCGTAAACTTTCACGCTGGCTGCGTCCATCAGTCCCATCTCGTTGCGGCTCTGCTGGTCGGCGATGCGGTAGGCCAGCGTGCGCACCGCTTCCAGTCCGCAGGCCAGATCGGCTACACGGCTGCGCACCAATGGGTCCCTGGATAACGGGACGCCGTTGCGTTTGGTCTCGTTGCAGTATTCCACCAGGTACTCCATGACACGCACCAGTGCATAGACCATGGACATATTCGACCTCTCGAAACCGGCCAGCACGTTGACCACGGCCCATCCCCCGCCGTCCTTGCCGACCACCTGGTTGGCCGGAATATGTACATCATCCAGGTAAACTTCATTATAGACATGGACACCGTCCATGTATGGGATGCCCTTTACGGTGATCCCGGGGCTTTTCATATCGCAGAGCATGAATGTCAGGTTCTGGTGTTTCTTGGCGGTGGGATCGCTCCGATAGACCCCAAATGCCCAGTCCGCCTTGTGCGCGCCGGTATTCCAGGTCTTCTGGCCGTTGACAATATATTCATCGCCCTTCTTGATGGCCGCGGTGGTGAGCGCGGCCAGGTCCGAGCCCGCGTTAGGTTCGCTCCAAAGCTCGCACCACATCACTTCACCCGAGGCAATGCCCGGGAGGAACTTCCTTTTGACCTCTTCGCTGGCGGCTGCCAGCAGGGTCGGGGCCAGCATGGCTACGCCGAACTCGTCGACCCCTGGGACTCCGTGGTAGCCGCAGGCCTCGGCGAAGAGCACCTTGTCCATCATGTCACCGCTGCCACCGTATTCCTTGGGCCAGTGCAGCGCCAGCCACCCCCTTTTTCCGAATTCCCTGGCGCACATGCGGTGGTATTGCCAGCACTCCTCATTTTCGTACCTGCTTTCAAAACCCACGTAGGATTCCGGGCGCTTCTTTTCCAGCGATTCACATACCTTATAAAATTCTTTCTTGCGTGCTTCCTGTTCCGGGGTCAATCTGAAATCCATGCTTCTACTCCTTTCGTGTTAACCGGCAGGCCGCCAAATATAAATTGACTTTCCTGCCTTTAATACAGCTTCCAGTCTCTTTCGCCGGGTGCAAAATTATAACATAAACTGTTTTTCCAATCCGTGCGCGAGGTTTCACACTCAATTTAGCATAATATCCACGTCAGGCTATAATTAGGTCGGATTTTAATAACGCAAGCCACGGAGGCTGAAAATGGCTGAATTAGAACGCAAGGTCAAGGCAGGCGACAGGGCAGCGGACTTCACGCTCAAAGACCAGGACGGCAACGACTTCACCCTGCATTCCCAAAAGGGCGGCCGCGTCCTGCTTTCTTTCCATCCCCTGGCCTGGACACCGGTCTGCACCAGGCAAATGCAGTCACTTGAGGAGAATTTCGCGGTTTTCAAGTCGTTGAACACCCTCCCCGTAGGTTTGAGCATCGACCCGGTGCCATGCAAAAAGGCCTGGGCCGAAAATATCGGGGTCAAAAAGGTCCCGCTGCTCTCCGACTTCTGGCCCCACGGTGAAGCCGCCAGGCTGTTCGATATCTTCCGCGATAAAAACGGCTTTTCGGAAAGGGCCAATATAATCGTGGATGAGAATGGCAAGATCACCCTTTTCAAAACCTACCCTCTAAGCCAGTTACCCGATATAAATGAGATAATTGAAGCAATCCGGAAGATGTGACTATTATTTTAAAACCGCACGGGAACTGATACAATTACCCTGTAAATTTCAGACAGCCGAAGGAGGGACCCTGTGAAGAATACTCTTATAAGTATATTATTGATGGTCATGCTGGCCACGGCATGCGTCACTATCGTGGCACCTGCGCCCGGTTCCACTCCCCCCGCTGTCAGTCCCCCGGTCAGCGCTCCGCCACCGGCGGCCACTCAGCCCGTTAACCCGGCGCAGCCCGCGCCGGCATCTTTCAACCTTCCCACGGTAACCGTATTTGCAGTAACGCCCGCCAATATCATGTCCGGCAACGGTGCGACACTGACCTGGGACATCGGAAACTCTTACGACGTCGCCATCGAGCCGGGTTTCGGGATAATCCGGCCCCGCGGTTCACAACCGGTCAACCCGCCCTTCACCACGACCTACAAATTAACGGCCAACAACAGTGAGGGCTCGATACTGGCTACCACTACCCTCACGGTTTCCGGCACTCCGCCGAGCGTGGATACCCCCGTGGTAAAGTCCTTCACCGCCGATCCATATGTAATCCGGAAGGGCGAATCATCTGTCTTGAGATGGCAGACCATAGGAGGGTCCTCTATAGTAATTGATAAAGAGCTAAGCAGTATGTACTGGCCAGCCGAGGGCACGACCCAAGTTTCACCGGCAGTCACCACCACTTACATGCTGACCGTCACCAACCCTGACGGCGGCCAGTTCCAGACCGTAACGGTGAACGTCAGGTAGATCAGGGCAGCACATCGGTTCGGCCAAGCTCTCTTAACTTTTCGATGCCCCTGTTGACCTCGCTGAACACGTCGGCGCGGTCCGTGCGGAAGGCGCGCCTGGCCTGCCTTTGCTCCGCCCACCGGTCCAGGCTGGCAAGCCGAAGATATTGCTCCCTGCCACTGTTGTTGGTAACTACCTGCCTTTGCAGCGTCCCGCCCAGCCTGATAATCCCCCTTTCCATGGCGCTATCGCGCCCCGGGTCGCAGTCCAACCATTTCCCCAACCACACCTCACAATCTACATGGTCGCGCTCCTCGCCAAGTTCGTTCAGGCGCCCGGTATTTTTGCTGTCTTTGCCAAGTTTATTCCACAATTTTGAATCGGCTTTGATCTTATAGACACGGTACCTGGCCGGGATGCCCGCCGACCTCAGCATGGCAACCAGGAGGTTGGTTTTCCCCGAGCACATACCCCAGCCTTTCCTGAGGACATCCGACGCCCTGAGGTCCCAGTCCTCCAACCCGTAAGGCATCTCCTTGACGAAACTAAAAATGCCGTTGAACATCTCATCATGGTCTCTGTTGCCGGCTACAATTTCTTGCGCCTTCAACCCGATTTCAGGGCTGCGGTCGAAATCGCAAAGCCCGCTTGGCTGTAAATACCTATCCCTGTCAAATGCCATATTCAGCCTGTCATTATCTCGACAATCTTGTTCCTGACGGTCAAACCGCTGGCAATACGCACCGCTGACCTGGGCACACCGAAATGCCGTGCCAGCAGGCGGACCACCGCGTCGTTGGCCTTGCCGTCCTGCGGGGCCGCTTTGACCCTCACCGTATACCCGTCGGCCTGCTGAACCACCTCTTCTTTGGCTGAACGGGTAAAGACCCTGACTTTGATTTTCATCTCAGTACCTCTGCCCATAATTCGCCATGATTGCCGCGCGTAGATGCTCTCAGCACCGGCCGGTCTGCCTGCGCAGCGGGCAGGAGCAGCCTGGCTGCCGTGATGGTATTGGTGATGTCCTCCCTGCTGCAGGCATATGTGCGGATATAGTTGCCGGTAAGCCCAAGGTAGACGCCCGAACCCTTCCTGACCTCATTTTCCCACAGCACGTCCGCTGCCTGGCCGGCGAAGCCCAGGGCAAAGTCGTCCGCGCTGCGCGCAGCCAGTTCAAGCATGGCCCCGCTTCGCAGCTTCTTCACTTTTTCGCTTATTTTACCGGGCATTACGGCGGCGCGTGTGCCCGGCCTCTCCGAAAAGGGAAACACATGCATGGCGGCGAACCCCATCAACCTGCAAAATTCATAGCTCCGGTCAAATTCGTCATCGCTCTCGCCCGGCAAGCCAACCATAATATCAGTCGTAATTGAGGCGTCCGGCATACTCTTCCGTATCAAATCCACCGCGCGTCTGAACAAAATTGTATCATAGCCGCGGCCCATGCGGCGCAGTACCGTGTCGCTGCCGCTTTGCAACGCGATATGGAAATGCCTGCACAGCCTGTTGTTACGCCAGAGGCCTACCAGTTCCTGCGAGATATGCTGGGGTTGCAACGATGAAAGGCGTAATCTACGGATGCCTGTTTCCCTTAACACCGACCCTATCAGGCCTGTTAACCCTGTTCCCCCACCATCATAAGAACCGATCTCGGTTCCAGTCAGCACGGCCTCCTTATACCCGTCCCTGACCCTGGCCCGGATTTCAGTAATCACAGCATCCGCACTGACGCAGTATACCCTGCTTCGCAGCAGCGGTACTATACAATATGCGCAGAAATTCCGGCAGCCGTCCTGTATTTTGATAAAGCTGCGCACACGGCTGGTTGCAATTGGCGTTTCCGTCTTCTGCTCGGCCTTCGGCTTTTCGGGCAATCCTGCTTCGAACAGGGCTGGTATAGACTGTTTTTCACGGTTAGCGACAATCATATCGGCGCCGCAGCCGGACAGCGCTTCCCCGGCCAGTTCAGCATAACAACCGGTGACTATTATCTTAGCCTTTGGATTCAGCACCCGCAGCATCCTCACGAGGTGCCGGGCTTTGCGGTCGGCCATGTGAGTCACGCTGCAGGTATTTATGATGAACGTATCTGCCTTATTGCCGGTGATAATACTGTACCCCGTGCGCGCAATTTCCCTGATCAGAATCTCCGATTCAGCCTGGTTCAATTTGCAGCCGAACGTGTAAACGGCAACAGTGTTTCTATTTTCCATATCCATCACGGTGGAATTATATGAGTGTACAAACGCCACCGTCAACCGGGCGCAATTTTTCCGGTTTCTCTGTATCCGGCTTGACGGACAGGCTACCTGCAGGTATTATGAGCCATTGCCCCTCACAGGGGAAAGGGGGTAAAAACTATTTAACAGGAGGTCATGCGTGGTAAAAGAGCCTGGCGATTCAAAAGAGTACACAACCAGCAAGGGGTCTTCACTTTACATCCTCATTATCTGCACATTGCTCTACATGGTGAACTACATGGACCGGCAGGTGGTGGCGGCCGTCGTGGAACCGATGAAAGCCGCTTTGAAACTTACCGACAGCGACGTCGGGGTTTTAGGTTCGGTCTTCCTACTCAGCATAGCCCTTTTTTCGTTCCCCGTAGCGTATCTGGTCGATCGCTGGAGCAGGCGCAAAGCAATAGCCATTATGGCGGTCCTGTGGAGCGGTTTCACGTTCCTGACCGGCAAGGCCTGGAATTTCTGGTCTCTATTTGTCCCGCGCGCCCTGGTAGGCGTGGGTGAGGCCGGTTTCTCGGCTGGAGGCACAGCTATGGTCGGCGCTGCTTACTCTCACAAGGCACGCGGAGCTGCCATGGGAGTGTTCAATATGGCGGTCCCGCTGGGCATAGCACTGGGATCGGTGCTGGCCGGCGCTATTGCTAAAACCCAGGGCTGGCAGGCCCCGTTCCTGTACTTTGCCATCCCGGGCATCATTCTCGGTATATTGGCTCTGTTTATGAAAGATTACAAGACTGTGTCCGAGACACATGTCACCGGTGTGAAGGTCACGTTCGGGCAATCGATAAAAACCCTTTTCAAGATACCATCACTGGTATGGGTACTGGTCGGCTACGGCCTGGCCAACATTATGTCGATGTCATTCCTCTTCTGGACCCCGGCCTACGTAGGCAGGGCATGGGGCGTGGATGTTGTAGCAGCCAATGCCGTGATGGTACCTATCGTTTTGGCCGCCATAGTCGGCTCACCCATTGGCGGTATCCTGGCGGATATCTGGTTTAAAAAGGACCCCAGAGGGAGGCTGTATATTCCAGCGATCACAATATTCCTCAGTGCATTTTGCCTCGCAGGAGCTCTCTACTTCCAGTTCAAGGGCATCGGCATGGTCCTGGTAATCGCTTACGGTGTGCTCAACGTAATGGCGATACCCTGCCTTAGTGCCTTATCACAGGATGTAGCTCCAGCGGCTCAGAAAGGGCTCGTGTGGGGATTGATGGTCTTCTGCATGTACGTCTTTGGCGGAGGCTGGAGCCCCTATCTGGTCGGCGCTATCTCTGATGCATTGGGGCAGGGCGCGCAGGCACTGGGCACCGCCCTGACCATAGCCTGTATCGGCGGCGTCCTTGGCGGAATCTGCTATTTAATGGCCGCCAAGCCCTTCCCCGCCGACATGGAAAGGGTAAAGGGCGAACAACTGATGGCCGAGAAGTAGAGCCCTCTTTGAAATTATCTGTAAAACAGGGCGGCAATTTAAATTGCCGCCCTGTTTTAACATCTACCACCTTCATATTCCCTGGAACCCGGCATGACTGTGACTAAAATTATTGACAAAACCTGCAGATGACCTAAAATTACATTTGCACCACTACTTCACCCGCCACCAGGAATTTAGCAGGAGTTGACCCAAAGGAGGGCAGCAATATGACAACCCAGAGTTGCGGAGTCCCAAAGTATTCGATTAAAGAGCCCAAAGGGCTTTCCCCGCGTATCAAATGGCTGCGGGACTACTATTTCCAGGGCAACAACCGCAAGTGGAACAACGAGTTCACCGGGTTCACCACCGGCACACCGTGGGATATCCAGTACCAGGAGGGGAATTACTACATAGTACCCGAAACCTACACCTTCTTCCCCACCTTCACCGGCGCCTTCCAGCAGGCCTCGTTCAAAGTGGATCTCCCCGAGGGCTTCTGGGAGTGGAGCCTGCCCGAGCGCCAGGCCTGGTTCGTCAGGGAAGTCATGGTCTACCACCTGCCTCATGAAGTCCTGCCCGGCGACCTGATCGCCGGCGGGCGCTTTAACATACAGACCTCCAAATGTTTCACCAAAAAAGAGGCCCGTGAATATTCCAAAGCTATTTACGGCAAGGAAGGCGCGCGCGCCGCAGAATTGTGGTTCCATAACCATGGATACGGCAATGCCGGCGCCACCAGCGGGCACCTGATACCCGACTACCCGCGCATACTGCGCGACGGCTGGAAGGGCATACACGAGGAATTAAGCCGCAAGCTGGCAACTCTGTCCCAGGGCGAGTACGCCGGCCATCAGGGCAGCCAGATCAAGGCCATGCTGGTAGCCGCAACCATGGCACGCGACGTCGCCTTCGAGTACAGCACCGTGTGTGCCGGCCTGGCCGCTAAAGAGTCCGATCCGGTACGTAAGGATGAACTGGACAAAATGTCGGAAATGCTGCGCCATGTGCCCTGGGAACCGGCGCGCAACCTCTGGGAAGCCCTGCAGTCGCTGTGGATCACACACATGCTGGTGATGAGCGAGGAGAACTACCCGGGACCCGGAGTTTCCTTCGGCCGGGCCGACCAGTACCTCTATCCCTTCTGGAAGAAATCGCTCGATGAGGGCATGGACCGCGAATTCGGCAAAGAACTGCTGAAGTGCTTCTGGATACACTGCAACTATGCGTACGACGCCATGATCCGCACCGGGGGCAACCAGGGCATTACAGCCGGCTTCGGCCAGCTCATCACACTTTCCGGTATGGGCAAGGGGGGCGTTGACCTGAGCAACGACCTGACCTACGGCATGCTGGAAGTTATCGATGAAATGTCCCCGCTGCTGGAACCCAAGCCCAATGTCCGCCTGCACCGTAACAGCCCCGCCAAATTGTTGGACAGGGTAGTGGATATGGTGGCCTCCAGCCAGGGTTCCCCTTTCCTGCTCAATTTCGATGAACGCTCTATCGCCGGTATGCTGAGGGAAGCCAGGATGGCAAAGGCCGAGAAATTGATCAACGCCGATAACGTGTTCGATTACGCGCCGGTGGGTTGCCTGGAGAATACCATGTGCGGCAACGACCGCTCCGGCACGGTGGATATTAACCTGAACCTGCTCAAAGCCGTTGAGCATGCCCTCACCGGCGGATACGATCTGATACCCTGGACGGACCCCATGACGGGCAAGCAGGAAAAGCTCAAGCACTGGGGAGCCGCCACAGGGGACGCCGGGAAATTTAAGACCTGGGATGAGTTCTGGAATGCCTACGCCAGGCAAACGCGGGCCATCATCAAGAGGGCCTCCGATTTATACGAATGGACAGATAAAATCAGGGCGAAGTACTTCCGCACCCCCTACCTCTCCTGCATGGTCAGGGGCTGTATAGACAAGGCCATGGATGTCAATGAGGGCGGCGCCGAGCTTAACTTCGTCACCATAGAAGCCGTCACCTATGGCACCACGGTCGATTCCCTGCTGGCCGTTAAGAGCCTGGTATTCGACAATAAGGAATGCACCATGGACGAGCTCATCAGTGCGCTCAAAGACAACTGGAAGGGGCACGAGGTGCTGCAGGCCCGGGCCCTCCATAAGACACCTAAATACGGCAGGGACGATGACGCGGCCGACGACCTGGCCAAGAAAGTCATGGACCTGTGGACCGGCGAGACCTGGAAATATAAGACCGCTGTGACCGGGAAACAGTACCGGCCCGGCATGCTCTCCTGGAACTACTGGGTAGGCGACGGGTACGTGTTGCCGGCCAGTCCCGACGGCCGCCCCAAGGGCAAGTTCCTCTCCAACGCCATCTGCCCCTGCGATGGCGCCGACATCAACGGACCGACCGCCAACGTCAACTCGGTGGGCAAGGTGATGGGCGGCAAGGACACCGGCGGCCAGGGCGATTGGGATGGCTATGTAAGCGTGCTGCCCAACGGGGCCAGCCATACCATTACCTTCAACCCCTCCCTGCTGCGGGACCCCGAGCACAAAGCGAAATTCACGGCCTTCCTGCGCAGTTACACTGAAAACGGCGGCAGCGCCCTGCAGATAAACATGATAGACGCCGACATCCTGCGCGACGCTCAGAAGAACCCCGATGCCTACCGTCACCTGCTGGTGCGTGTCACCGGCTATAACGCATATTTTACCTCCATCGGACGCGAGCTTCAGAACGAGATTATTGCCCGGGAAAGCCATAGCATGTAGCCGGGGCGCGTATGAAGATTGAACATTCCCCGCTATCCACTACAGCTACGGATGATGGGCTGCAGGATGGCGCCAGGGGCGATAAAGCGATTATCCTGCATACGCAGAGGCTGTCTACCGAGGACGGCCCGGGTATACGTACGACAGTTTTCTTTAAGGGCTGCCCGCTCAGCTGCTCGTGGTGCCACAATCCCGAAAGCATCTCCTCCAGACCCCAGCTTCACTGGATGGAGGTGCGATGCATCGGATGCGGCATCTGTATCAGGTCCTGCCCCCACGGATATCTTGTTAAGCAGCCAACCGGTATTATCAGGGACCGGACCTCGTGCCTGGCCTGCGGCAAATGTGCCGCGGAATGCCCGTCGGGCGCCCAGGAAGTCCTCGGCAAGGATACCGGCCTCGAGGAACTGCTTGCCGAGCTGTTAAAAGATAAGGTCTATTACGAGAAATCAGGTGGCGGAGTAACATTATCGGGCGGCGAACCGCTCATGCAGCCGGAATTTAGCGCCGGTTTATTGCGCAGGCTTAAAGAGAGCGGCGTCGGCACAGCGCTGGATACCTGCGGCCTCTGCTCAAGATCCGCTCTCGAACGGACGCTCCCCTACACTGACCTGGTACTGTTCGACCTTAAAGAGACCGACCCCGTTAAACACCGCCAGTGGACCGGGCAGGATAACCGCAGAATACTGGATAACCTTGTCTACACCGGTAATTTTATCGCTGAGCAACCGGAGAAATCGCTGTGGATACGCACCCCGCTGATACCGGGCGCCACGGCCAACCGTGATACGATAGAAAGGATTGGACATTTTATCCGCGACAACCTCGGCAGCATTGTTGATCGCTGGGAGCTGTGCGCATTCAACAACCTGTGCCGGGACAAATACCGGCGGCTGGATATGGAGTGGGAGTATGCCACGGTGCCGCTGATGAGCAAGCAGGAGATGTCAGATTGCGAAACAATCGCCAGGGATTGCGGGCCGTGTCCGGATAAAACTTTCGTCACCGGCGCGGCCAGGGTAGAAAACTAAATACTTAACAGGAGGCCACTGATGCAGGAACAGAAAAAGGTTTTAAGGACTTTTTCCGGGGATGATATCGAGAGCTTTAAACCCGAGATGAAAATCGGCCTGCTGGCCACCGTGAACGCAGCAGGGCAGCCTCATATCACGATGATCTCCACTCTGCAGGCAAACTCTCCGACCGGGATGTTCTGGGGACAGTTTGCCGAGGGGATGAGCAAGGCCGGCATCAGGAAAAATCCTAAAACGGGGTTCCTGATCATGACACTGGATAAGAACCTGTGGCGGGGCAAAGCCTCCTTCTCCCACACGGCGAAGGAGGGCACGGAATACGACCTGCTGAATAATACGCCGATGTTCCGTTACAACGCCTACTTCGGCATTCACACGGTTTACTACATGGACCTGGTCGAACACGGCGGCAAGGAACCTCTGCCTATGGGAAGCGTTATCCAGGCCGCGGTCAAGACTATGGTCGCGAAGACGCTGGCCGGCAAAGGGAGCGGGAAGGTAGTGCTTAACCCGTTCACAGTCAGGCTGCTGGATAAGATGGATAACCTTAAATTCCTTTCTTTCATCGGGGCGGACGGCTTCCCCGTCATTATACCTGTCATCCAGGCCCAGACCGCCGGCACCGACCGGGTCATTTTCTCTTCATCCGTTTATAGCAACGACCTTAAAGCCATCCCCGGCGGCACGGTTACAGCACTGTTCGGGATGTCTTTCGAGATGCAGACGGTGCTCTTGAGAGGTATCTACAGGGGTATCCGCAGCATCGGCGGATTTGAATGCGGCGAAATGGAAGTGGACTGGATTTACAGTCCCATGCCTCCCAAGTCAGAGCAGGTTTACCCTCCGCAGAAACTCGAGGCGATAACCACTTTCTGAGGCCGGGCGCTATTTTTTCGCTTTCCGCTTCATGAAGCCATTGACGAAAATCCTGGTAGAATCCATTGCTTCTATGAAGAAGCCGTGCAGCTTGTCCTGCAGAAGCACCAGTTCAGCGCCGGGTATCCTCTCTTCCAGCAACTGGCTGTTTTTAAAGGGCACTAAGCGGTCAGCCGTGCCGGTGATTATCATAGTAGGCGCCTTAATATCCGGCAGCCGGTCCCAGGTATCTTCCTTCAATATCGCTTCAGCCTGGCGTTTAAAAGTAAAGGTTGGGGTTGGATACTCGACGGTCACCTGGTGATAATACTTGCAAGCATCCGGATTTTCCTGGATGTATTCTTCGCTGCAGAAAAACTTGAATACCGTCATTGATCTCTGCTCAGGCGTCATATTTTTCAGGTAATCATAATCGAAAAGTACTTTGGTTGCTTCCGGATCGGATTTCACCTGATTTTGCCCCCCTGGAAAAGTGCATCCTAATATAAGATTAATTAATCTGTCCGGGTGATTTAAGGCAAATACCTGGGCAATCATACCCCCCATGGAAACACCGAAAACGCTGGCGCGGCCGAGGCCCGCGGCATCCATGACCTTGCATACATCATCAGCCATCAGCGGCATAGTCACAGGCCCGTCCGGCTTATCGCTCCTGCCCACCCCGCGGTTATCCAGCAGCACCACCCGGTAACCTATCTTGACGAACTCCTGGGGAAGCGCCCCCCAGTGGAGCAAATGATGCCCATAGCCCTGGATTAGCACCAGCGGCTCACCCTGGCCGATGACCTCGTAATATATATTCGCACCGTCAGCTCCGGCTAATGGCACCTGTCCCTCCTTGTCCGGCCAGCCTGCAGGGCCGCCCGGCTTATTATTAATCTTCTGTACGCCGATTATACATGGTATCAGCCGGTAAAGCTTATACGCAAGGTCATCGATAACGCCTATGACGAGATTGAGAAAATCATCAGGACATAGTCGCGCCTGCCGCTCATTTTGAAAACACCACTTCCGTGGCTTATAATCGCTGTATGATGTATAACCGCCGGGACGCCGTCGCCCGTGGTGATAATTGGCAATTGCCGGTCAGGCAGCGGCTGTTGTTAGCGGGCGCCTGCCTGCTGCTGACGGCCGTGTCCGCCATGGCGGGGTGCGCCCCACGCGTGCAGGCCCCGCAGGTCCCCCCAAAGCCTGTCGCTATGCCCGTCTTCACATTTGACCCTATCGATGTGCAACCGGCTACACCGGTGGCCGGCCAGGCTTTTGATGTCAGCATGCAGGTATCAAATACAGGACCGGCGGCCGGCAATTATAATGCGGACCTCTTAATTAATGGCAACAAGGTGGATAACCGGTCACTCTACCTCGACCCGGGCCAAACCGGCGCCGTGACCTTCCAGGCAAACCTGCCCGTACCGGGACAATATATAGCTAAAATCGGCCCCCAGTCAAAAGCTTTCGTGGTTGATTTTAACCGCGTGCCAGTCACCATCAGAGTTGACTCAGGCATCGTGGATGGGTGCGATACCCTGGCAGGCAGCACAGGCCAGCCGGGCAATATGATCCAGATGGTGGAGGGGAACATGCTCCAGCTTACCGCCCCTGCCGGCGGCCTTGAGCTAAACAACATCGATGTATTCGGCTTTATCAAAAGCAGCGACTATGACTTCAACAACGACAGGGTCATTGGCGGGACCGGGACCTGGGTATACGGGTCGGATATAGCCACCATCGAACCTGTCAACCCGAGTTTTACTATCAACATTTACGATGGACGAAAAACCAGGCTTTTCAGCGGGGACTTCGGCAAGGACCTTTTCGGCTATTACCCGCGTTGGGTGAGTGTTCCATTGCCGGATGTCCGGGTCAGCGGAGATTTTTACATTGAACTGGTCACACACAACCATCCAAAGTTATCCGGCACAGGCTGGGGAGTCTACGATTACTGGCGCAGGTACGTCGTACATACCTGGTACCACCAGCTGTGTATAGGCTATGAAAACTCGCTTGATGTCCGTTCATCAGTGTCACAAAGCGGCAACGTGGTGCCCGACCGCTATCTTACTTATAACTGGCTGATGCGCGCCGGCGGTTATCAAATACAGAAATAAAACACCTGTCTTCCGCCGGGGGCATGATAATCCACCAAAATATTAACCGGTACTTTTATTCAGGGAGGCAAGCTTCTGATGAGTTCACGCATTATCTCCATCATCCGGTATTTCATAATCACCATCGGCATAGCCATTGCCTATTATTTATATTTCCGCTGGTCGGATGCCCGTCCGGCTATCGAGATAATATTGCTCACGTGCGTGGCGTTTAACGGCATTATCAGCTTCGTCAGCCACGTGATCTTCCATAAATCCGATGCAAAGCGGCTGGGCATGGAATCCGCCAACCCCGGGTTCCAGTTCGAAGTGGGTTTCGCCAACCTCGCCATGGGTATCGGCGCCGTATCCTCGCTCGTTTTCCATTGGGGTCCCGCCGCTAATATTGCCATAATTCTTTGCTACGCGCTGTACATATTGCAGGCAATTATCCTGCACCTCTACAGGTTCATCAAACGGGAGAAAAGTGATACCGCCTATCTTTGTGGCAGTGTTGTTTTCGCCTCACTGTATGCCGCCAATATGCTATTTTTTGCAATAGCCGGACTTGCCCAGGAGCGCCTGGGTCCCTGCTGAATACGGTTTTTTTACTTTGCCCGTATTTTATGGTATAACTCACTTTCAGAAAGTGAAGTTAGAATTTGGCCCATACACACTGGAATCTATTACCTGAACCTGATAAACCGCTGGAATTTAGGGGTGTCAGTCCGCTTGTTGCAGGGTTGCTCCATAACCGGGGTATGACCTCTGTACAGGACGCCGAGGCATTCCTTAAGGCCGACAGGCGCCTGTCAATTGACCCTTTCAGTCTGCCCGACATGCATCCGGCGGTCAGTCGCGTGTATAAGGCCCTGATATCGGGCGAAAAGATAGCGGTTTACGGCGACTTCGACGCCGACGGCATAACCGCGACCGCATTGCTTGTGCAGGGCCTGACCGAGTTGGGCGGCAGCGCGATCCCCTATATCCCCCACCGGCAGAACGAGGGCTACGGGCTGAAAATCCCCGCTTTAGAAAAACTGCGCAAGCAGGGTGTTACCCTGGTCATCACGGTAGATACCGGCATCACCGCTTTCGAGGAGATAGCGAAGTCCCATAAAATGGGTTTGGAGGTATTGGTTACCGACCACCACGTTCCCCTCGATGAATTACCTTCCGCAAAAATAATCGTTGATCCCAAGCGCACCGATTCAACCTGCCCTTTCACTGAATTCGCAGGGGTAGGGGTAGCTTTCAAACTGCTGGAAGGCCTGCTGGCCAGCAATATGAGGGACGACCTCATCAGCAATGCTACGGAATTGGTCACGCTGGGCACAATCGCCGATATGTCGCCGCTGGTCAGCGAAAACCGCCTCCTGGTCAAGACAGGACTGAAGCTGCTTTCCCGTACGAAACGCACTGGCCTGGTTGAACTGATGAATGTCGCAGGGGTGGATAAAAGCCGGCTGACCGCCGAAACCGTTTCTTTTCAGATCGGCCCGCGGTTGAATTCAGCTGGCAGGCTGGATGATGCCGGCGCCAGCTACCAGTTGCTGGTAACTCAAGATGCGGCGCAGGCACGTACGCTGGCCAGGGAGCTTGAAGAAAAAAACAAGGAACGCCAGCGCCTGGTTGCCGATACTTACGACAAGGCGCGCCGGCAGATATTAGAGGACGGCACCGGCAGGCCGATCCTGATGGCCAGCGACGCTGATTATCCCTCAGGTGTGATCGGACTGGTCGCCGGCAGGCTGGCGGACGAGTTTTACCGCCCCGTGATACTGGTTAAAATCGGCCCTGAGATAAGCCGGGGCAGCGCCAGGAGCATCCGCGAGTTCGACCTCATGTCTGCTCTGAAAACCTGCCACCACCTGCTCACCCGCTACGGTGGCCATGCCCGGGCGGCCGGCTTCAATGTCCCTACGCGCGACCTGCAGCAAGTGCAGAAAAAATTGCGCTTCCTGGCCGAAGAACAGCTCACCGGGCTGGACCTCAGGCCACGCATTAATATAGATGCTGAATTGTCGCTGTCGGTATTTGCCAAAGGCGCCTTTGAGGATATGCGCCAGATGGAACCCTATGGCATGGGCAACCCTGCGCCCGTGTTTCTCAGCCGTAAGGTTGAGGTGGTTGAGCAAAGGCTGGTGGGGAACCAGAATGACCATATCAAACTGAAGCTCAAGCAGGACGGTATTGTCTGGGACACTATGGGCTTCCGGTTAGGCAGTTATATGGGCGAACTGGCACGCCATATCGATGTGGTTTACTCCGTAGAGGTGGATAATTATAACGGTAAAGGACAGCTCAGGCTTAACCTGCTGGATTTTGCCCGCTCTTATTGATATCGGCTGCTTCCGTGGCAGGCTTCATACGCTTGTATTGGATAAAGCGCACTACCAGGGTTACCACAGCTATTGCTATGATTAAAATGTCCAGCACCTGTGCCTGGGGAAGATTAAACAGGAAAGCCTCATTCTCACGGAAAAACCTGATAAAAAAGTCGCCCGCGCCGAAGAATATCAGCCAAACAAGGAACAGCGAACCGTCCGGCCTCAGTTTCTTGCGCAAGGCCCATATTATGGCGAAGCCACCCAGGTTCCAAACGATATGGAAGAGTTGAGTGGGGTACAGAGGTATCCCGTGCGGGGCGTAGCTGCTGGGGTTCTGGTATATGACTGCGAAAGGAAGCTCGCAGGTCAGGCCGTAGCAGCAGCCGTTAACCAGGCAGCCGACGCGCCCGATGGCCTGGCCCAGGATAGCACCCGGCGCGGCGATATCGCCAAGCTGCCAGAACGATAACTTCTTTATCAGGCAATAAATCAGGATAGCTGCCAGGCCACCCAGTACTGCTCCCCAGATGGCTAAGCCTCCAAAATTAAGCAGTTGCCCCGGTTGATTAAGGTAATACTCCCATTTATCGATGATGTGCAGCAGCCTGGCGCCGATGATACCGCCAATCACCGCCCACAGTCCCACATCCCAGACCATGTCCTGTGAAAAACCTTTTCGCTTTGCTTCCAGCAGTGAGAGACCGATTACAGCTATCACGGCCAGCACGACCATGACACCGTACCAGCGGACCTCAAGAGTACCGATGCTGAATATAATGGGGTCCCAGTTTATATCAAAGATCATTTAAACCGCCTCGCCGAATATGGCATCCACGAATGAGCCGGGGTCGAAGGTAGCTATGTCATCCATACTCTCACCCGTGCCAATGTATTTTATAGGGATCTGTAATTCGTCGCTGATAGCCAGCGCGATGCCGCCCTTAGCCGTCCCGTCCAGCTTGGAGAGGATAATGCCGGTAACATCCGTAGCTTCGGCAAAGCTCCTGGCCTGCGACAGGCCGTTCTGCCCGGTCGTGGCATCTATCACCAGCAACACTTCCTGGGCCGCCTCGTATTTGCCGGCCACCTTCCTGATTTTTTTGAGCTCATCCATCAGGTTGTGTTTGGTTTGCAGCCGTCCCGCGGTATCTATCATAACAGTATCCATCCCGCGGCTGCGCGCAGCCTCAAGCGTATCGAATACCACTGCCCCCGGGTCGGCGCCCGGCTGGTGCGCCACTATGTCTACCCCTACCCTGCTTGCCCATAGCCTGAGCTGATCGATAGCGGCAGCCCTGAAAGTATCAGCTGCGCCCAGCAGCACCTTTTTACCGTTCCGCTTGTATTCCCTGGCAAGCTTGGCAATGCTGGTGGTCTTGCCCGTCCCGTTCACACCCACAAACAAAATCACTTTCATACCGTTATGGGAGATTGGGCCGGCCGGTTTCGGGGGTATATCCAGCAGACGGGCCATCTCTTCCTTCAATGCGCCGCGCACCTGGCCGCCCTGTTCCAGTCCCTCTTCCTTAACACGCTTGCGGACCCGGCCAAGCAGCTTCTCCGTGGTCAATACGCCGACATCCGCCGCTATCAGCAGTTCCTCAAGCTCATCCCAGGCGGGACCCTCGATCTTCGCGCGGTTGAAGAACGCGGCGATCCTGCCGAACAGCCCTTCGCGGCTGCGCTTGACACCCTGCTCGGTCAGCTTTATGACATCAGGCATGATGATATATTATTTGGTTTCCACGATCTTGGTATAGCCCTTGAGCATCTCGGTCTTCATCATCTTGCGCACCATTTCCTTGGCCTTGGGATCTTTAATCATCTCCGTCATCTGCTTGCTGAACTCCAGGTACCGAACATCCTGCTGCGGGAAATCGAAGAGCCCGTGTGCTTCGTAGTACCTGTAGTCAGCCGTAAATGGGAATGACAGCCTTGCCCAGATCTGGTCGCGGAAAATTTTGTGCCCGCCGACTCCCAGGAAGGTGCGCGGCAGCATGTATGTGCACTCGGCATTATCGACACACCTGGCGGCAAATGCTTCCAGCAGCTCGTCCAACTGGCCCGAATCGGCGCATTCGTCAGTCACTACGCCTGCCAGGTTAGCGCCCCCGATCTGGGGCATGGCATTGATGATCTCCTGCAGGTTGGCCACCTGGCTGAGCGGGCCGGAAACGATGAATCCCACCTGCTTGTCCACCGATGTAGGTATATGGCCGTTGAAAAAACTCCTGTCCCAGAACATCTTCATGCGTGCGGAGAAAAAGCGGTCAACTATCTCACCGGCAAAGATTGTAATGTCGGCATCGCGTCCGGCGTTGAAATAGTCGACAAAATCGTCCTTGCCCTGGTAAACACAGATGTTGTCAAAGGCGCACTCCATGCAGCCCAGGCAGCCGCCGCGCATTTTGACATCGCCGGTCTTAATCACCTGTATGTCGCCTTTAAACGACTTGCTGAAGCGCTGCACCATTTTGGCCAGGTTGGACTTCTCATCCATTATATCCGCCAGCACCCTGATTTTCCTGCCCTTGATGTCTACCTTGCCCGGACCCTTGCCGGGCTTGTAGGTAAACTTATTATGCACAACCGGGGCGTACAGCTTCATGGCCGGCGCCCTGTTCTCGATGGCCTTGAAGAAGTTGTCCGCCCATTTGAGCAGTATGCGGCGCATGTTCTCGATCATAATATCATCCATATCCGCCGAGAAAGGCTCGACGTATTTCATATCCAAATCATCGCAAATACCGTGCATATAGTTATGCGCTGTATTGTCGAAGAAATGCACCGACGTGCTAAGCACGGTGGCATATTTGTCGGCAAAGGCGTCCTGCGCCCCCTTTTCGGTAATCATCTCTATGAAGCGCTTGTACTGGGAGGCCACTAAAAATACGTACAACGGGAAGGCCCAGATGACGCCGTCGGATTTCCTTACCTCATCAATCACGTCTTTGAACCTGTTGTCGTCTTTCTCGAGTTTGATAATATCATGCGCAACATTGATCAGCTTGAGCTCATGCTGTGGGAATTTCTTCTGAATGAACTTGATATACTGGACCGTAACGCTGATTTCGCCCTTGGGGCTGCCGTTAAGAACCGCTATTTTCACTTTACTGACCTCCTGTAAACAGACATTGGTGAAACCAACCTGCGCTGGTTCCACCAATGATAACACAAGGTTATTTTGTGTACAAACAAATATTACGGGGGGACATTTACCGTCGCTGACAGCGCCGCCATATTGCCGTCTTCATCAATACACCGTGAGCACCTTTGAAACATAGGTGCTGCCATAACTATTAGTGGCCGTCAGGGTATAGGTGGTGGTGGCGCTGGGAAACACGCTGACATTGCCTGAGGGGGCAGGGACACCGAGGTTGAGGCTCTTGACGCCATTATCAATCACGATGGAAGTGGCGCCGCTGGTTACCCAATTCAACGTAGCCGAGCCGCCCGAAGGTATGCTGGCCGGCGAAACATACAGGGCGGCGACCGGAAGGGAACCGGAAGGCGGCGGCGCGGCGGCGACTACGAGCACCTGCGTGCTGAAAGTGCTGCCGTAACTATTAGTAGCCGTCAAAGTATAGGTGGTGGTGGCGGTGGGAAACACGGTGACACTGCCCGACGCGGCCGGGGTGCCGAGTATGAGGCTCTTGACGCCGTTATCAATCACGATGGAAGTGGCGCCGCTGGTCACCCAGGTCAGCGTTGCCGCGTCGCCCGAAGTTATGCTGGATGGTGAAGCATACAGCGCTGCAGTAGGCCGCGAACCGGTGCCCGGCGGCGGCGTAATGCTGCCCACCGTTATCGTTGTGCTGGCATAGGTGCTTCCCGCGGAATTGGTTGCCGTCAGGGAGAAGGTTATGCTCCCCGTGCCCGTCGTATTGACTGCCAGGTTTCCGGATACAGGTACCGTGCCGAAACCTGCTATGCTCGCGGATGTTGCATTCAGTGTGTTCCAGGTGAGTGTAGTTGAGCCGCCCGCTGCCACGCTGGACGGGCTCGCCGTAAACGAAAGTATGGTAGGCAGGGAACCGGATGCTGGAGGAGGAGTCACGGGGCTGGTCACGACGACCACGGCCGATCGGGATACGGAACTGGAGCCGTTAGTCGCCTCAAGGGTATACGTAATTGTGGATGAGGGGTTCACCGTCTGGCTCCCATTAGCCGCGACATCGGCCCCATTTATCCTGGCGCCCGTGGCGTTTGTTGTACTCCAGGTCAGCACTGCGGTATTGCCGGCTGTTATGCTGCTGGGATAGGCAGAAAACGAATTGATGACCGGGGTCAATGGCGCTGGTGTCTGCGGGATGCCGCCTGTCGCTCCCACCGTGAGCAGCACCGTCGACCTGGTGGAGCCGAAATTATTGCTGGCTGTCAGGATATAGGTCGTGGTAGTTGCCGGGGTTACCTTTTCTGCACCTGTGGAAGGCGCCACAGGCATGCCCGGGTCGATATTTACGGATGAGGCATTTTCCACCTCCCAGGCAAGAATGGCCGCGCCACCGCTGCTGATAGAACTGGGGCTGGCCTCAAACTTGATAACTTTGGGCGCCTTGCTCGAACTGCCACCACCCATATCGACGGTGATGCAACCCGCCGCTGCCAGAAGAAGAACCAGAACTAACAAAACTGCATTTCTCATCTTTTTCCCTTCCCTAAAAAATCATTGAGTCATAATATTATGCTACATGTGAAGTGTAAAGCATACTTTCGTCCTGCGCAAGCCGGCTTAAGCGGCTTTCGCCGGGAACAACCTGCGGCGCAGCCCTGATACGGCATAGGACAGCAGCAGCACCAGCCCGCTGAGCAGAATGATGGTGGCGCCCGAGGCCAGGTTCAGCGCGTAGGAAATCCACAGCCCACCGAAGGTGAAGAGCATGCCGAATATCACCGACAACAGCATCATCTTTTTTATATTGTGGGTGAATTGCCGCGCCAGCGCGGCAGGGAAGGTCAGCATGGCGATAACCAGTATCATGCCCACCACGCGGATAAGCACAACCACGGTCAATGCCACCATGCACAGCAGCAGCAGGTAAATTGCACCCACCGGCATGCCCACCACTGCGCCGAACTCCTCGTCAAAGGAAAGCAGCAGGAACTCCTTGTAGAAGGCGGCCACCAGCGCCACGATAATAACGTCCAGCGCCGCCATAAGGTAGATATCGCTTACAGGCACGGTGAGGATATTGCCGAAGAGGTAACTCATCAGGTCGGGGGCGTACCCTGCCGAAAGCCCGATAAATATCACGCCCAGCGCCATCCCCAGCGCCCACAGTATGCCTGTTGCCGTGTCCTCGGGCAACTTTGTCCTGCGAGTCACCATTCCCATCGTCAGCGCGGAGAGAAGGGCAAACAGCATGGCGCCCAGCACGGGATTAAACTTCAGCAGGTAGCCCAGGCCGATCCCGCCGAAGGAGGCGTGCGCAATGCTACCGCTCATGGATACAATCTTTTTCACCACCACGTAAACGCCCACGATGCCGCAGGCCACCGAGGCCAGCAGGCCCGCCAGCATGGCATTGCGCATGAACTCGAACTGGAAGGCATCGAACATCTTTAATGTTCCCTCAACACACGGTGCGGCACGTCGCCATGCGCGATAAGCTGCACCGGGCATTTGTAGGTGGCCTCGAGTATCTCGGGTGTTATCTCCCTGGAGCCGTGATAATACAGTTGCACATTCAGGCAGGCTATCTTGTCCACAAAAACCGACACCGCGCCTATATCGTGGGAGACCATGATGATGGCCATCTCTTCCTTGAGGTGCCCCAGCAATTCATAGAAATCGGTCTGCATGGCAGAGTCCACGCTGGCGGTAGGCTCATCCAGCAGCAGCAGTTGCGGCTCTGAGACCAGCGCCCTCGCGATAAAGGCACGCTGCTGCTGGCCGCCGGAAAGCTGACCTATCTGAGAACCGGCATGGTCCAGCATGCCCACCCTTCCCAGCGCCCTTTGCGCGGCTTCTTTATCGGTACGGCCGTAGGGTTTGAGCAGTCCCGCCTTCCCGTAGCGGCCCATGGTAACCACTTCAATTACACTGACAGGGAAGTTGTGGTCGTAATTGCTGTATTGGGGCACGTACCCGGTCCGGCTGCGGCTTTTTTCCGGCGGGTTGCCCAGCACGGTCACCCTGCCGCGTTCCGGCTGAATCAGACCTAATATAACCTTGAGCAGTGTGCTTTTACCGCCGCCGTTGGGGCCGATGATGCCCAGGAAATCATGCTCGGCCACCTGCAGGTTGATGCCCTCCAGGGCCGGCGTGCCGTTATAGCTCACACAGACGTCTTGAAGCCTTACGACATCCATTGAGGTTACTTCAACGCCTCCCCAAAGGCTGATGATACCTCCCGCATATTTTCCAGGTAGCCTCCGGCAAGGGGGGAGATGATCACGACACTGCCGCCGATTTCGCGCGCGATGGCCTCGGCACTCCTGGAATCGAATTCAGGTGAAACAAAAATCACCTTAATATTCTGTGCCCTCGCTTCACTGATCAGGCGCGACATGTAAGCGGCCTTCGGCTCCTTGCCTTCCTGCTCAATGCCAAGTTGCCTTAAGGAGTAATCGCGTGCCAGGTAACCCCAGGCGGGGTGATAAACAATAAAAGTGCGGTTTCCTGCAGCAGCCAATGATGCCTGCATCGACGCATCCAAGTCGCCTAACTGCTGTAGATACGAATCGCGGTTCTGTTCATAGTATAGCCGGTTCTGCGGGTCTATCTGCGACAGTCCCGCGCAGACGTTTCGTACCATGATTTTCACATTGCGAGGTGAGGTCCAGATATGCGGATCTATCCCCGGCTCATCAGGATCGTCGCTTTCGATCAAATCGATGCCCTTGCTGCAGTCAACCACCAGCATGTCTTTATTCTGGGCTATCAGCTTATCCAGCCAGGTTAGCTCAAATTCGATTGGCGAGCCGACTTTGAAATACGCTTTAGCGTTGCTCAGCCTGACCATCTGTGCAGGAGTGACTTCATATGTATGCGGACTGGCGCCCGGAGGGACCATGACGGTTATATCAACCCTGTCGCCCCCCACACGTTCCACGAACTCCTGCTGAGGCAGGATGGTTACTGCCACCCCTGTTTTATCATTTATCGGCGCTGCCGCAGGAAGGTTACAGGCCGTTATGGCCACCGCCAAAACCACTGCAATGAATGTGACCGCCGCGTATCTTGACATCTCCATTCCTTTACGTTTCATTTAGCTTGCACTGCGGGCACAGCCCCATGAATTCCAGCAGGTGCCGGCTGATGCTGAAACCCGTTTCCTTTTCCAGCCGCTGCTTAAGACAGTCCAATTCACAGTCCTTAAAGTCGGCCACCCTTCCGCAACCGCGGCAGAGCAGATGGTGGTGATGCTCGCCCGGTTGTTGGCGCCTCAAGTAGCTGCGGCAGGAGTCGCCGATATGTACCTCACACAGCAGCCCGTTCACCTGCAGCAATTCCAGCGTGCGGTAAACGGTAACCAGGCCGATGCCGGGATATTTCTTACGCAGCCTGGCATGGATATCAGCCGGTGTCAGGTGCTCGTGGCTGCTGCCCAGCACCATAATAATGGCTTTCCTCTGCGGTGTCAGCTTGAATCCCCGCTTCCTCAACTCTGCTGTAATTACCTTTCCCACCATGGTTTTTATCGTTAACTGAAAACCTTTTTCATTTATAAGAGTAACAGCAAACCCGATTAGTGTCAAAATAGGATATCAGGCCTTCAGTTCCAGCCCTATCTTGAAGGCCTTGCCCACCACCACACCCAATTCCTGGTAAACATTGGCTGGCAGCGTGGTCCACAGTATCGGCCTGATCTTCTTAACATCCGGGTGGTCAGCCGTGAAGCAGCCGGCCGACACATGGACTTCCTCGATCTTGCCGACCACCAGCACGTGGCTGCCCAGGTCAAGCATATGTTCGATCCTGCATTCCAGGTTGACCGGGCATTGTTCGACCATGGGCGCAGTCTCAACCTTGCCGTAGAACACCTTAAATTTGCAGGCCCGCACCTTGTCCTCTTTGGCGCCGGACTTGATGCCGCAGAAATCCACCTCTTTCACCTGGTCCGCCGAAGGCACGTTGACCGAGAAGGTCATATTTTCCTGCATGCCTTTGAGCGTGTAGCGCGGATGGCGGATGGCCACGGATATCATGGCGGGTTCCCCGCAGGCAATACCCGACCAGGCCGCCGTCATAAAATTCGGCTTGCCCCCCACATTCGCACCGATCAAAAAGGCCGGCATGGGAAATACCAGCGGCTGAGGCCCCAGTTTCACTTTATCCATTTTCTTCTCCTCTGCAGTTACCAATGCTGCTATTTTTCCAGTAACTCTTTCATGGGCGTCCGGTAGTAGTCTATCCAGCCCTGCTTAATGCCCTCGTAAAATTGCACGGGTACGTCCTTCTGGGTAAATACCATCTATGGAATTTTATCACAAGTTGAAAAAAGACCACATACGTTGTACAGTAGAACATAATAGGTGTTCACCGATGACCACATTAAAGTATTTTATCACCTCCAAGGCCAAGCGCAACCTGCTGAAATTTTTCCTCACCGATATCGACGCGAGTTATTACACCAGGGAGGCGGCGCGCCTGACCGGTGAACCGCTCAATGCCGTGCGCCGCGAACTTGGCTACCTGGAGAAGGCCGGTATGCTGCGTTCCCGCATGCAGGGCAACTTGAAGTACTACGAAATCGTCAGGAGTTTCCCTTTCCTGGCCGAGTGGAGGAGGATAATCCTTGAAACTACCGACTTCCTTATCCACGTTGATGAAGCGGTGTCCCCCGCCGTGCAGGCCGATACCGTCGCAATCCCCGGTATCATCACCGCACCTCCATCCCCTGCTACAATAGCTCCGGCCGCTGTCATTACACCTCCTGACCTCGTAATTGCGGACACGGCGAAGCAATCTCCGGAATCCGCATCATCCCCCATCCCACAACCCGGTGCCCCCTTCACGCTCGATACCGTCATCGACCACCTGCGCAAAAAGTTCAATGCCATTAGCTCTATAACCCTCGCAGTCGTTCACGGTGAGGCTGCCCGGTCAGAAAAAATCCCCGCGGATGGCATCGAACTGCTTATTGTAGGCGATATTAACAAAGATATCCTCCTGGAGCTCGTAGCCGACCTCGAGGTAACCATGGAGATCGACATCAGCCTCATGCACCTTACCACCAGCGGCTTCGACTACCGCAACGCCCAGGGCGACCCCTTTATCCGCCGCATCTGGGGCGAAAAGAAGCTGGTGGTTAAGGGCAGGCATTGACGTGACAGTCATTTAACTTAGTTATCATAAAGGCAATTTGGGCTTATTTGATGACATCCAATGAAGAACTTGGTAAACTAT
>JBFYUA010000270.1:0-5366 GCA_041300305.1 Dehalococcoidia bacterium
ATATTGATGTCCCCGTGGCCCGGATTACCTTGATTACATGCATACTTATTCCGCCGTCAATATACCTTGTGGAATGTATAACGGCGGACAGCGGAATAGGTTTAGGCGGGTCGCCGGCTTCGGCTACGATTTGGTTGCAGCTAACAGGGAAAATAAAATAAGTACCGGCGGGTCACCGGGGCGATAGTTTTCAGCCCGGTTTCCCGAGTTTTATGACGCGGGACAGCCCGAAGATTACCAGCAGGTAAGCCGCTGACCTGATGCCAATCAGCAGGGGCGTGATGCCGGCGCCGAGGTTAAGGAGCGTCAAGAGGTGTGAGATACCGAAGAGCCCGAAAGCCAGAGCGATATAAACCGCCAGCCTGGCCCCGGTCCTGCTGTATTCCCACAGGCCCAGCGCCAGTATTACGATACACAGGACCAGGTTAATCAGCACTACCGGGTCTATTGACAGGTTCATTTCGGCCTCCTGCTAAATTTATATGGCTAATTATAAGCTTGATGTACCCGCTGTCAACAATGCTCAACCAAACGGCAAAATAATGATAAAATAGGGGAGGTGGTAATTTTGCCCGAAGATGAAATCCAGTTGAAAAGGCTGCTGAAAGAGCTTTTCCGGAGCCAGCTTTTTGCTGCGCTGGCCACGCAACAGCTTGCGCGTCCTTATAACAACCTGATCGCCTTTGCTGCCACCGACGACTTGAAAAGCATACTTTTCGCCACCAGGCGCCAGACCAATAAATACGCCAACCTGCTGTCCAATAACTCGGTATCGGCGCTTATCGATAACCGCACCAACCGTGACTCTGATTTGCGCAGCGCCGTGGCCGTTACAGCCACCGGTACGGCGGAAGAAGTTAAAGAGGACCAGAAAGAGGGGCTGCTCCAGCTTTACCTGGTCAAGCACCACAACCTGGAGAAATTCGTCCATTCCCCTGAATCAGCCCTGTTCAGGATCCGGGTCAAAAGATATTATATCGTGCGTAATTTCCAGGAAGTAATGGAGCTGAAAATAGAGGGTTGAGCCACGGCATGGCCGATTTGCCCGTACACCCGAGGGGCTGGGGGTAGAAAATAATTCAGGCGCTGCGGGTCCGCTCCTCAAAAGAAAAACTCTTTTCCCTGAAAAGCCTTATGCAGATACCTGCTATTGCGGGGTCATATAATATCCCGCTGTTCTGTTTTATCTCGTCCAGGGCAGCTTCTATGCCCAGGCTGGGGCGGTACGGCCTGTGCGAGGCCATGGCTTCAACGACATCGGCTATCATAAGTATTTTGGCTTCAATCCTGATCTCAGGGCCCTTGAGGCCGCCCGGGTAGCCGGAGCCGTCCATCCTCTCGTGGTGCTGCAGCGCTATCTCGGCCACCGGCCAGGGGAACTCGACAGATTTGAGTATATCGTAGCTGCCCTGGGCGTGTGCCTGGATAATCTGGCGCTCGACGACGCTGAGCAATCCGGGTTTGCTGAGTATCTCCATGGGCACGTAAACCTTGCCGATGTCGTGGATTTTAGCGGCGATTTCAATACCCTCCAACTGCTCCTCGGAAAGCCCCATTTCCGCGGCCATAGCGCCGGCAAGGGCTGAAACACGCTCCTGGTGTCCGAAGGTATAGGGGTCCCGCATCTCGATGATTTTGGACATGGCCGTGATCACATCATGGAGGGTCCTGTGCAGATGTTCCAGGCTTCGTTCAGCTTTCTGCTCGGCAACCTGGCGCTGCGCCGTGTTCCTGATAGCGAAGATCAGGCCTGCAGGTGAACCGTCATGGTCATGTGCTATGGACGCCGCTACTTCCCCCTGCAGGATGTTGCCGTCGAAGCTGACGAAGTCGAATTCCCTCCTGGCGATTTGCCCGGTAGCCTTGAGTATTTCTAAATATTCGCGGGCATCCTCAACGAGCCCCGGCCGTATCAGGCTGAAGTAGCTTTTACCGGTCAATTCGCCGGCCCTCCCGGACGCCATGAAATCCAGTGCCCTCTGCGAAGCTGACCTGATAATGCCATCCAGGTCTGTAGTGATGATTGCTGCCGGTATTTTTTCCAGGACATGATCGGAGAGATAACCCGGTCCCTGTATAGAGCCCTTCTCAACCGGCGTTGATTGTGTTTCGGCTTTTTTATATCCCGCCAGGTCAAGGATGGTTGCCGATTGCTGCCTGCTACCGGGAAGGAAACTCAGGTAGACGACGACATTCCTCGTATTCCCATCCCGGCGAGTAAACTTAAATTCGAAGGTGTCAGGCGCCGTTCCGGGGTCAATGCGGTGCAGCAGGTAGTAGCGTTTCAGCCTTGGCTGGTCCTCCTCAGCGACGAACTCTATCCAGCTTTTCTTACCCTCGATTTCCTCCCTGCTGTAGCCTGACAGCGACTCGAAGGCGGCATTCACCGATGCTATAGTGGTGTCCTCGTTAATCAGTATGATGGATGTCGGGCCATTTTCAAATATACCTTCCTGCCGGGGACCCTCTGAAGGCGGCGGGACCTCAATAATTGTCTCTTCCCCTGTATCGGCAGGGGTCGTCCCCGCTGGCGCTGTTGCCTCTGCAACCGTTTCGTTGGGCGCGGATGCGGCAGCGGAAGGCCCTCTCAGGCTGAGAATGATGCTTGAAGGCGCACCAAACTCGTTATTGACCCATGAGACATTCATGCTTGCCGGTAAAGTTGCCCCGCCCTTTTTTTGCAGGCTGCAGATAATTTCGGCGGGTGTTCCCTGCCTGATAATGTCCATGACCTGTTGTTGGATCTTGCTGCTTTCTCCTGCTGCCACAAGGCACCCGGCGTCCCTGCCCAGCAGGTCGCCCTTCTCATGACCCAGCAGCAGCAGCAATTTTTGCGATACATGAGTAAGGCGGCAGTCAAGGTCAGCTATGGCGACCGGGTCGAGTGACAGGTCCATCACCGAGCGGTAAAGCCGTTCCTCCTCCTTCAAGCCGTCCCCTATCCTTTTTTGCTCGGTGATATCCTGGAAATGGACGATAAAATACGATGGTCCGGCCTCGGAGTCCCCGATAAGCGATATGCTCATGGCAGTCCAGACAGTCCTGCCATCCCTGGTCTGCAGCCGCCTTTGCACGGGCAATTCGGGCTTTTCCAGCGAGAGGAAGAGCGCCATGATGTCTCCGCCGCTTTCGCGGTCGCCCGGCGGCAATATCTCATCAAACCGGCTCTCAAGCAGTTCGCTGTCCTCGTAGCCAATCATGTCGCAGAAGGACTTATTTACCTTGAGGAAGATGCCGTCGGGGCCGATGATGGTGAGGCCTGTGGAGAGGTCTTCAAAAGCCAGCTGGAAGCGCCTCTCCGCCTCCCGCCATGCCTTCTCCACCGAGTGGTGGCCGCTGATATCCAGCCAGTGGCCCAGGGTAAGCCAGTTGCCCCCGTACTTGAAGTAGGTGATCTTCTCGGAGACCCATTTTTTCTTGCCGTCGCTGGTGGTTATCTTGAATTCGTGGTTGGTGTCCTGATCCTCTTCGAAGAGGGATGCCACGTTCTGCTTGGGCATCTGGCGGTAGCGAGGGTTGATCAGCCGCTGGTAGTCCTTGCCGGAAAGTTCGTCCTGGTTGTAGCCCGTGATGTGGCGGAACTCGATATTGGTATAGATGAACTTGCCATCGCGTGTGATATATATTCCCGCGGGCGAGTTCCTGAAAAGGGCGGTGCAGAGCTCTGCTGCCGCCTCAGGCAATATCCTCAGGACATCAGTCCTTTCCGAGATAACATCCATTTATTCGCTCCATATCACCTGCGCCCGCCTCGTTGATGCGCAATACAAGTAATGGACGCCGGCGCCGGCCGGTTGTCCCCCAGTATTTTACATTGATTCGTACAATCAGTAAAAGCCCATCGCCATGGCATCAGCTTGGAAGTGATATAATGAAGATGCATATGCAGCGGCACTGCTGATGAAATTGCCGCGGGAGTGAGAAATGAGAACAGTATATTTGTTAGTGGCGTTGGCCCCTTTATTGATAGCCGCTTTGCTGACGGGCTGCGCGCCGGCTTTAGCGCCGTTGCCGGACGAGATACCGGTTGGCTGCGTTATGCCAGTCTCCAGCGCGCCGGCCCAGGGGCCTAACCTGATAAAGGCGGCTCAACTCGCCGTCAATGAAATAAACGAAAAAGGCGGCATAGGCGGCAAGAAACTGTTGCTTGTTGTACAGGATGAAGGTCCTACTGCGGCGACGGCTTTATACGCGGTGCACACACTGGTAGAGGAGCAGAAAGTGCAGGTGATCATCGGCTGCACTACAAGCGAAGCTGTGATGAATGCCGGGCCTTACATGGAGAGCAAGGGGGTGTTGCTGGTTTCCCCGTCTGCGACTTCGGACTCATTGTCCGGGCAAAAATGGTCCGGATGGACATATCGTGTCTGTCCCAGTGATGCGCTGCAGGGAGGCGTGGCGGCGCAGTTGATAAAAGATAAGGGGTATAACAAAGTGGCTACCCTCGTGCAGAATACAGTTTACGGCAGGGGGATAGAAGAAACGGCCAGGGAATACCTTAGAGGGATGGCCGACGTCGTAATTTCCCTGAGGTACGACCCCGCCAAACTGAGCTATTTATCGGAACTCAACTCTATCAAAGAGCAGCGGCCAGAATGCATACTGCATGCCGGGCTTTACAGCGATGGGGCGGTAATCTATGAGCAGGCGCTTAAAGCTGGGATGGATAATATCCCCTGGATAGCGGTTGACGGGTCCTACGGCATGCCGCTGGATAAATATCTGGATGCCGCCAAATTCATGGAGAAGGCGGTGACCGGGACGGCGCCGGTCCCTGACAGCAACTCAATTTTATACAAGGGCTTTGCCACGGGCTATGAGAAAGCTTATGGCGTGGCGCCTACCGTGTATTGCGATACCGCCTATGACGGCGTTTACCTTATCGCGGCGGCGCTGAAAAAGGCCAATTCATATAGCGGGAATGCCATCCGGGAAGCGCTGGCGGTGGTCGGGACGGGTTACCCGGGTGTAAGCGGTTATATCACCTTTGACAAGGCAGGCGAGCGCATCGCCGGCCTTTACGGCATATGGAAAGTAAAAATGCAGGGTACTCAGTTTGAGTACGTGATAACGGGCCAGTCCGTCAATTTCCTGATGCCGAAATAGCCTGCGGTCCCGGATACAGCTTAACAGCGCAAGGGGTTGGGTGGCCCGCCGATCTCCCTGATATGTGCTAATGGGGCATGCCGCCGGCGGCAAAGTGAGGGTAATCCTGCGTAATGACGAATTTGCTCCATTTGCCGACATGGCCGTAGTCGACGTGGCATCTCTGGCAGAGGATTACGCAGTTTTGTAGTGAATTGTCCCCCCCCAGTTCAGCGGGCTTTTTGAAGTGGGCGAATCCATCATCAACCGCCAGTTTTTCG
>JBFYUA010000271.1:0-5632 GCA_041300305.1 Dehalococcoidia bacterium
CTATGGACAATGGCGCGCCCTATTTTGAAAAATATACTATCAAGCAAATGGGATTGCAATCGATGATAAATGAAGCCCTTAATGAGGGCAAGGTATCTTACACTTATGTCGAGCCGCAGGACGCTAACACGTTCCGCAACAATAAAGATTTGAGTGTCGTAACCGTTCCTACGGGGCAGTTTCTCATGGTGGCCTATAATCAGCGTGACAATGGCTGGGCCGGGCTTAAAGATGCCAATGTGAGGAAGGCCATCTCCATGGTTATCGACAAGCCGGCGGTAGTCAATGATATATTCGGTGGCTATGCCGATGCGGCATTTAGCTTCATACCGCCCTATTCCCCCTGGTATAACGAAAGCGTGCTGCAAAAACTCGGTATGAATTCCAGCGGCGATGCTCAGAAGGCCATTGACCTGATAAAGGGCGCCGGATACGAGATGAAAGATGTAGACGGCAAACAGCTTTTCGTGGATAAGGACGGCAAACCCATCAAGCTGATAATTCCTATTGCCATAGACAGCGAGGTGCAAAAAAGCGTGGCCTATATCATCGGCCAGAACCTGAAAAGTATCGGGCTGGACGTGGACCCAAAGTACCAGGTCCAGGAGTTCATAGCCAAGGAGATATTTGTTAACAAACTGCCGGGTAGCGATAAAACGCCCGAATACAACAGCGGGCCCGGCGCCGTCAGCAGCCAGCCCTGGGACCTCGTAATACTGTCTTCTTTTGGCGATGCCCTGGCCATCGGGCGCAGCGGGATTTTCTTTTCGTCAGCGGGAAGGCTGAATATCTTCGGCTTCTATAATGAGAAAGTTGACGCGCTTTATATGCGCGCCCTGTCTGCCGATGCCATCAACCCGCAGAACCGACAGAAAATATATGATGAACTGGCACAGGCGATATCTGATGCCCAACCGGTCAATGTGCTCGCTTATTACAAAGATAATTTCGCGTTCCGCAGCAATATCAAGGGCGTGGAACCCGGTTACAACATCCTGAGCAATTGCCAGTTTTGGTACGCTGAATAATCACTGGCGGGCTTAATGAGGAACGGGGGTAAAGAAGTGGATAAATATACACTGACGAAGTGGGCCGGGGCACTGGTTGCCGTAAGCATGCTGGTATCGGTTGTGTCGGGCTGCTCGGCGCCTGCCCTCAAGCCGGCCGGTAACTTTATTGAGGGCGATGTATCCGGAGGGGAGGCCGAGACGCTCAACTGGATACTGGCAGCGGACGCGGCGTCCTTCGGCTATGTGGGCTATACCATCCAATCGCTGGCAGGCTACGATAATAAGTTCAACATCGTCCTGCGCTGCCTGGCTAAAGATATCGAAACGTCCCCGGACGGCCTGGTTTACACCATCAACATCCGCAGTGACCTGAAATGGAGCGACGGCTCCCAGGTGACGTCTGAAGACTATGTGTACACGCTTAAGGAACTGATGTTCTCTGACTGGCTGAATTACAACTATAAGGATGACTGGCAGGAGGACGTGGACGGGGCGAAACCATTTGTGATACCCGCGGTAGTTGATAATACGACTTTCACGGTTACGCGCAGATCGGTGCAGCCCGAATTTATTTATACGTTGTACGATCTCATGCCCTATCCTAAATATATCGCCGTTAAATATGCGGGCGACGTGGACGCTTTCACCCAGGCCAGGGAATTCAATAGCCTCAGCTATACGGGCAACCTGGGGCCCTATACATTCAAGGAGTGGCTCAAGAACGATAAGTTCGTGCTGTCCAGGAACCCCGGCTTTTTGATGGGCAAGGAAACGGGCGCTCCTTTCTTTAGCGAGATGGTCATCAAGATGTTTGGTACTTCGGCGGTGATGCAGGCAGCACTGGAAGCGGGGGACATTACGCAGTGCGGGATTGAACCGCAGAACGTGGCCAAGTTCAAAAATATGGAGCGTATCAACGTCTATACCATCCCGACCCGCGGCTACAACATCATCAGTTATAACCAGCGTGACAACGGCTGGGAGGGACTGCGCAACAAGCAGGTGCGCCAGGCCATTTCCATGGCCGTAGATAAGGACACCATCGTCAAAAAGATTTACCTGGGTTTCGCCGAACCGGCCTTCAGCTTTATCCCTTCGAGCTCACCCTGGTACAGTGATGACACCGTTTTGAAGCTGGGTGTCGCTCCCCTCAATAGCAAGCAGAAAGCCATTGAGATGCTTAAAGCAGCAGGTTATGAGTTCGGAAAAAATGGCGACCGTGACGTGCTGCTGGACAAGGATGGTAAGCAGGTGAAGCTGTTGCTGGTTACTACGCCGGGCAGCGATGTGGTGGAATCGATGTCACTGCTGATAAAACAGGAACTGGCCGATATCGGCATTGATGTCGAAGTGAAGTGGGTGCAATGGGCCACGCTGATAAGGCAGTATATGGCCAATAAGGTCCCCGGCAGCAGCCAGGAAGCGCGTTATAACAACGGTCCGCGGGCAATCAGTGAGGAAAAATGGGACCTGACCCTGATGGGTCACAACACCGACCCCCTGGCCCCGTCCGGAAGCAGGGTTTTCTTTGCCGGCGATGGGGGGCTCAATTCCTTCGGCTTCTTCAACTCCAAGGTAGATGAGCTCTTTGCTAAGATCAGGTCGAAGGAAGGACTGGATAAGGAAGACCGCGGAAAGATGTACCGGGAGCTTTCACGGGTTATATCCGAGGAACAGCCGGTGGATTTTATCACCTATTCCCGGGGCAACCACGGCTTTCAGAAGAATGTTAAAGGCATCGAACCCGGCATCAACATGGGCTATAATTACTACCTATGGCACTTTGAGTAAGCGGTAACCGGCTGGATTTAGTCCCGGGTGAAACAACCCTCCGCCGGGCTGGCATATGCGCAGCTATATTATAAAGCGTTTATTATACAGCGTCATCATCGCCTGGGGCATTCTGACCATCACCTTTATCTTGCTGCGCGTCGGCCCAAGTTCCCCCGTCGACAGGTATATACTCAATATCGCCGCCAGGGGGCAGGACGTGGATTCGGTACGGCAGGCCATCGAGGCGCGTTACGGCCTGGATAAGCCGATTATCGAACAGTATCTGCTGTATATGGGCAATTTGCTGCAGGGCAAGTGGGGCTGGTCATTCAGCGCCTCTCAGCCTGTCATGGACCTGATCGGCTCGCATTGGATTTATTCATTTCAGCTAATACTGCTGTCAACCATATTTGCCATAATCATAGGCGTTGGCCTGGGTATGCTGTCGGCAGTTAAGCAAAATACGAAGATCGATTATGCCGCGTCCATTTTTTCTTTTATCGGCATATCGATACCGGGATTCTGGCTGGGACTGATGCTGATACTGGTGTTCGCCGTCTACCTGGGTGTTTTCAAGACGTATTACGATACGAATTACCCCATCTGGTCGCTGGAAAACCTGCGGCAATTGATACTGCCCGTGCTGACCCTGGGGATAGGGTCGCTGGCCGGCTATGTGCGCTACACGCGTTCGGCCATGCTGGATAACCTGCGCAAGGAGTTTGTTACCACTGCCCGCGCCAAGGGGTTATCCGAGCGGACGGTGATAGGCAAGCATGTGCTGCGCAACGCGGTGCTGCCCCTGGTGACCATCATCATGTTCGACCTGGGCAGCATTGTGTTCGGCGGGGCTTACCTGACCGAGATCGTCTTCGGCATACCCGGGCTGGGACAGGTTTCCTTTAATGCCATCTTTGCCAATGATTATGCTGTTGTTATAGCCGTCACGCTGATAGGCACCTTCCTGGTGCTTTTTATCAACCTGGTGACCGACGTCATCTATACCTACCTCGACCCGAGGATTAGATATGACTGAACCGAGTGCAAAACCGGGCGGTAAGTCCCGCAGGCCTTTTAGTATCAGCCACCGTTTGGTGAGCTACTACTGGGAAAGGCTGCAGAAAAACCGCCTTTCGCTGGTGGGCCTGGGATTCATTGGTTTCCTTGTCCTGACAGGTATCTTCGGCCCCCTGCTGGTCCAGGATCCCCAGAAAACCGATTTCAATATCAAGAACCTGCCCCCCCTGGGATTCTCGATACAGGAATCGATTTATGACATAAAAACCAGTGAGATAACAACCACTGTCATTGAAGGGCGGCCCGCCTACCCGCTGGGTACCGACAGCAAGGGACGCGATATGCTGGCCATGCTGGTTTCCGGCGCCAGGATATCGCTGCTGGTAGGGCTGCTGGCGACGGGCATAGCCATTTTCCTGGGGACCTTTCTCGGTGTGCTCTCTGCCTACCTCGGCGGATGGGTGGATAACGCGCTGATGCGCTTCACGGATATCATGATGACCTTCCCCTTCTTCCTGCTGCTGGTGCTGATTGTCTTCATCTTCGGCCCCAGCCTGTCCATTATCGTGCTGGTGATAGGACTGACCGGCTGGACCGGGGCGGCGCGCCTGATACGCAGCGAGGCGCTCTCGCTGCGGACCAGGGATTTTATCACGGCGTCCAAAGCGCTGGGGGCAAGCGATACGAGGGTTATATTTAACCATCTTGTCCCTAATGTCAGCAGCCTTATCATTGTGATGGCTTCGCTTTCTATACCAGGTGTCATCATGGCCGAGGCCGCCCTGAGCTTCATTGGACTGGGTGACCCCATGAGCACCAGCTGGGGCACAATACTCAATACCGGGCAGCACAGCCTCGATTCCGCCTGGTGGGTGGCGGTTGAACCCGGTATCATGCTTTTCCTGACCGTCCTCTCGTTTAATTTCTTTGGTGACGGCCTTCGTGACGCCTTTGACCCCAAAGCCAGCGTATAAGATTTGTGCTCAATGGTGATAATAAGTTGACGGCGAATACAATATTGGAAGTAAGCAACTTGAAAACCTGGTTCTATACCAGGAGGGGGATAGTTAAAGCTGTCAACGGCGTGAATTTTGATTTGCAGCAGGGCGAGTGCCTGTGCCTGGTGGGCGAATCGGGCTGCGGTAAATCGGTTACCGCCCTTTCACTGCTCAGGCTTTTCGACAGCCCTCCCGGCAGAATCGTCAGTGGTGAGGTTATGTATGATGGGATTGACCTGGTCAAATGCCCGGTGAAGCGCATCAGGCAGGTCAGGGGAAAGGAGATTGCCATGGTGTTCCAGAATGCGCAATCCTCTCTGAACCCGGTTTTCACCATAGGCGACCAGATAATGGAGCAAATCAACACCCACGGGCACTATAGCAGGGCAGACACACGCAAAAAGACGCTGTTGCTCCTGGAGGAGATGAATATACCGAGGGCTGAAAATGCGCTCAAGATGTACCCGCACCAAATGTCCGGCGGTATGAAACAGCGGGCCATGATCGCCATGGGCCTCTCCTGCGACCCGGCGATATTGATTGCCGACGAACCCACCACGGCTGTGGATGTGACGATACGCGCACAGATCATGTTCATACTGCAGGAACTGAAAACCAGGCGTAATATGTCTATCATTTTCATCACGCATGACCTGTCGCTGGTACGTGAGATAGGCGACCGGGCGGCCGTTATCTACGGCGGTAAGGTCGTTGAGATAGCGCCCGGTGAAACTATCCTCACCGCTCCGGACCTTCCTTAGCCCCGTGGCCGGATCGCCTGCCTTCCGGACATATCGGCGGACCTTAACAGGTTGCCGTCCATTCCCGGCAACA
>JBFYUA010000170.1:0-5074 GCA_041300305.1 Dehalococcoidia bacterium
TCAAGACGGCGCCCTGGGTGAAATTCCATCCCCGCAAGCTAGAAAAAGCAGAGATAGTCAGCATCTACCGGCAATGCTTCTGACCGGGGCCGATGTCAGGCGGCCACTAATTCACGGGCGCCGCTCTTCCATTTCTCGGCGTTCCTGACCAGGGCTTCGGCGCTCTTGACCATGACGTTGCCGTTGCGCTCGGAGCCCAGCATGGCGGCCAACTCCTTCACCTTGTCCTGTCCCTCCACCGTCTCGACCCGGCTGGAGGCCCTGCCCGCCTCGATTTCCTTGACCAGCTTGAAATGCATGTCGCTGAAGCAGGCAATTTGCGGCAGGTGCGTTATACACAGGACCTGGTGGAAATTAGCTATGGTTGCCAATTTCCTGCCCACCGAATCGGCGCTGCGCCCGCCCACACCCATATCTATCTCGTCGAAGACCAGCGTGGGTATGGGGTCAGCCGTCTTGAGGGCACTTTTGATGGCCAGCACGATGCGGCTGGTCTCGCCGCCCGAGGCGATGGACGCCATCGTGCGCATCGGTTCACCCGGGTTAGTGGCCAGGTGGAAATCCAGCCTGTCAATACCCTCAGCGGTGCAGGCATAGCATTTGCCACCCGCTATGGCAACACCGTCAGGGTCCTCCCTGCGCGACAGCACGATATCGAATTTCGCCCATTCCAGGCCGAGTTCGGCGAGCTCACCATTGACCAGCCTGACCAGGCTGTCCGAGGCCTGGCGGCGGGCCAGGGAAAGCTGCTCGGCCTTCTTGCCGGCCTCCGCCTTCAGTTCCAATATCACGGCTTCAAGCCTGGCCTTCCTGTCCCGGCTGTCCTGGAGGGCCTCCAATTCAGCCCGCGCCCTGTCCCTGAAAGCGATCACCTCTTTTAGACTGTTGCCGTATTTCCTTTTTAATGCCGCCAGGGCGTCGATCCTCTGCTCCAGCCCCTCCAGCTTTTCCTGGCTGTTCTCGACCTTTTCGGCGTGCGCCCTCAGTTCCCGCGCCGTGTCCTCGATGTTGAGCAGGTCATTCTCCAGTTTTTCTTTAAACCCCGCCAGGTCAGTGTCCACGGAACTGATGCCCCGCAATGTGGTCAGTGTCCGGTGAATCAGCACTGAAACCGACCGGTCGTCGCCGTAGAGGTTGGCATAGGCTTCCAGGCAGCCGCCGCTGATGGCCTCAGCGCGCCGCAGGATGTCCCTCTCGTTGTGCAGTTCCTCTTCATTCACCTCATCCAGGGCGGCGCGGCCTATCTCGTCGGCCTGGAATTGCAGCAGCTCGATGTAGCCGTCCTTTTCCACAGACATCACGGATGACAGCGCTTTCTCGTTCTGCCGCAGTTCTTCAACCAGTTTCTTCATTTCCCGGCGCATGCCGGCCAGGTCGCCATAGGCGTCCACCAGGTTAAGCTGGTTGGCGGAGTCCAGCAGCGACAGGTATTCCATCTGCCCGTGAATATCCACCATATGCCTGCCAAGTTGCTTGAGCAGCGACAGCGGCACCGCCCGGTTATTTACCCTGGCCACGCTTTTGCCCCCTTCCTGGAAATCCCTGGAGATTAAAATCATCCCGTTGGCTTCGGGGTCGATGCCGTTTTCCTCCAGCGTGTCCAGTGTCCTTCCCATCGTCATCTCAGAGGGCCAGAATATGGCCTCGATGCGCGCCGACTTCGTCCCGCTGCGTATCAGTCCCGACGGCGCCCGGGAACCCATCAACAGGCTGAGGGCATCCACCAGCAGGGACTTGCCGGTGCCCTCCTCGCCGCTGATGACGTTCAACCCCGGCACGAAGTGCATGGCCATGTCCTTTATCACCGCGAAATTCCTGATATGCAGTTCACCTAACATAGCGGCCCTCCTGTCTATTCATCATAATAATACAAGTGTGCTACTATGATATAGAACATCCGTGCTATTTGTCAAGTGATGCATAATGAGAAAGCGCTACGGGTGGGATGTAATGGCAAATATCGTGATTATGCCGCTTGATGGGCCGTAATACCAGAAGACCCTGTAAGCTGCTGGTGTTTTATGTTCGGCGTACGCCTCAAAGACCTTCTCCCCACCAGGGCCTTTTAAACTCATGAATTCATGGGTTTGGAGGCTGTTATGCCGGGGGTCGCCTGCCAGGAATTCAATGGCCTTTTTAACCGCCTGGTACCTTTTCTTTTGGGAGGCATCGTTCTTGAGCAGTTGAAAGGCCTTCTCCGCTTCACTTGTCCAGTGTAACTCAAACAAGCTGATTGTCCCTACAGCGAATCTAAGTCGACTTTTGACGTCTTGCCGTTTACAGCGTCAGAAAGGCCGCGCCTGACCGACGCCAGGGCATCCGGGTTACTGAACAGCCATGCCTCCGAAGCGGGAATATTCACCTGCGGGTCCAGTACAATCTGCCCGATACTGTTACTGTACACATGATAAGTTACACCCTCTTGCATTTGTAACCTGTGCAGGAGTATCCGCTTTTTGGCGTCCGGCTTCACACTGTCCGCAATCTTTACAAAATTTAAATCCCTTATTACCATGGATAAAATTATACCCTGAGTGGGAATACAGGTCAAGTAGGTAATTCCCACTCTATTAAGAAGGCTACTTTTATTACATCCGCAGTGCAGCAATAACGGCGCCGGCTTCCTTCACCGCCGCGCCATTTTTCACCATCCTGCCCTCGAAGGCGGCCTCGGCAATTTCCCGGCTGTAATGAAGGGTCCCGAATACTTTCACGCCCAGTTTTTCCAATTCCTGCATGGTGCGCGATGCAAAAGCTTCCGAAGAGACTTTGTTCAGGACGGCCCCCACGCGGCCGATGCCCATGCCCTGCGCCATTTGCGCAATACGCCCGGCCACGACGATCGATTCGAAGGACGGCTCAACCACGATCAGTATCGTATCGGCGTGCCTTTCCACCCCACGGCCGAAGCTCTCCACGCCCGCCTCCATGTCCAAAATAAGCGCTTCGCCCTCTTTCAATTCAAGCTTCTCAACAACCTGGCGGGCGGACTCCGCCATCGGGCAGGCGCAGCCCTGGAAGGGGTCGAGTATCTTGCCCACCACCAGGAACCGGACGCCGTCCACGGCCGACACGAACCCCGGCGGTATATCGTCCATGCCGAACTTCCCGCGCTCTGCGAACAACCCGTCTTCTGCAAATAAATCGCCGAGCGGCTTTGGCTCACCCTCAACACCCAGCATCCTGCCCAGGCCCGGGTTTGACTCGTCGGCGTCGATGACGATCACGCTGCGCCCCGCCTCTTTAAATGCCAGCGTCAGCAGCGCCACCGCGGTGGTCTTGCCGGACCCGCCCTTGCCGCAGACGGCCACCTTGCTCACGGCGGACGTGCGCGGGGCATGCGCTTTCATATATTCCCGTATCTTCCCGGAAGCTTCCACCCTCTCTTCATGCGTTTTGGCGTAACAAAGGCCGCAGTCGATGCAGGCGTCATCGTCATAATACGGCGCCCCCAGGGGGCAGTGGAAAAGTCCCATCTCAAGTGTCCCGTTGCGCAGGGCGGTCCCGGGCCGTTAGAAATCAATAGATGCTGAGCGCCTCCGGCACATGTTCGGGCGAACGCACCAGTTTCATGGTGCGGGCGCCCTGCTTGCAGGTGATATTGCAGCTGCCGCAGCCGCGGCATATCTCCGGGTCGCAGAACGCTTTTTCGCCCTCCATCCCGTCGTACTTTTTCATGGAGTTAGCCTGGAACTGGCACCTCTCCACGCACACCTTGCAGCCTTTGCATTTTTCCGGGTCGACCTCTGAGATGAAGCGGCTTTTCTCGGCGAACTTGATGGCCAGGCAGCAGCAATAGTGGCAATTGCAGAGGAGCTGGGTGACGTCACGCTGGTTGACCGTGAGGTGCACGGTGGCAAACCGGTCGTATTTTTCAATCACCGCTATGGCTTCATCGGCGGATATCTTCCTGCCGGTCTTCCTGTCCAGGTTGTACTGCGCCGTGCGGTCCAGCGTTATGCAGGACTCGTCGGGGATGCCGCACCAGCGGTCGGTATGCGAGGCCTTGCAGCCGCAGCGCATCAGGGCTATCAGGTCGCGCGACTTCAAGATGGCGCGGGCGTCCTCGAAAGCCTGGACCCCCGGAACGTCCTTGATGGAAGGCCAGCGGGGCACCACCCTGACCTCGCTGGTGTGACCCGGGCGCAGGTCTTTGGGCGCCGGCTTATTCATAGGGCCCTCGATAAAACCCCACAGGTCGTAATATATGCCGCCCAGGCTTTCATCATAATTGGGGTTGCCCAGGGCGGCGTCGTGCAACTGCATGAAGGTGCGTGCCATATTGGGGCCTTTCCTGGTGGGAAAAACCAGGCCCTTCTCAAAAAGCTCACGGATGTGCCCCGCCACTGCAGCCTTGTCCATGCCTAATTTGGCGGCAAAGGCGTCCGAAACCTCCATGGTCTTGCCGGGACCGGCGGGCAGGTCCGCATCGGGCAAGGCTGCCACGATCCTGGCCTGCTCGGCATTGGCCAGGCGGGCCATGATGCGCGGCATAATCTCCCTGTCCCCGGGGAAGATCCTGTCGGCCAGTTCGAAATAGACCGGTTCGATGGGGAACTTGTTCTCTTCAATACGCGCCTTCAGCTTCGCATATACTTCCACGGGGTCTGCCGGTTTTGTCATCTGCTCTCTCCTTTCTTCGGGGGGACTATTTGCAACGGGCCGTGTATATTGTACAGCAAAAATGGCGTCATCAAACCGTCTTTTACCTGTTGACAATACGGGGCCGGTGATGTTAAATACCCTGAAAAGCTACCACAACGAGGAGGCACCATGGACAAAAAGGTCCACGATTTCGATTTTCTCACCAGGGCCGGCCCGTATTCACACATCATCGAGGCCAACGGGTTCTATTTCGTCTCGGGCATGACCCCCATTGACGTTGAAAAGGGCATCGTGATAACCGACGACGTCGGGAAGGGCACGGAACTGGCCCTCAACAATATCAAAAGGGCCCTCGGGCATATCGGCAGCGGCATGGACAAAATCGTCAAGGCCACGGTGTACCTGCGGGAGATGGCCGATTTCGCCGCCAGGAACGAGGTGTATAAAACCTTTTTCCCGGTAAACCCCC
>JBFYUA010000175.1:0-6331 GCA_041300305.1 Dehalococcoidia bacterium
GCCCGCAGTAGCTCGTCAGCCGACTATCATCAGGCATAGGTATTCAGATAACGTTCTTGATGACGATGCTTTGGTCCCGGCGCGGGCCGATGGAGATGATGTGGAAGCGGCAGCCGATGAGCTCCTCAAGGCGCCTGATGTATTTACGCGCATTGCTGGGCAGTTCCCCGGCTTTGCGCGCGTTGCTGGTATTGATCTTCCAGCCGGGTAGTTCTTCATAAACAGGCGTGCATTTCTCCAGTGCAAGCACATCAGCCGGGAAATGCTCGACGGTCTTATCCCCAATTTTATAGCCCACGCAGATCTTCACGGTTTCCATCTCGTCCAGCACATCCAGGCGGGTGAGTATGCCGCTGGTAAATCCGTTGAGCTGTGTACTGTAGCGGCCCACCACGGCGTCGAACCAACCGCAGCGGCGCGGCCTGCCGGTTGTCGCCCCGTACTCGTGGGCGCGTTGCCTGATGTACTCGCCGACCTCGTCCTTCAGCTCGGTGGGCAGGGGGCCGCCTCCGACCCTGGTGGTATAAGCTTTAAAAATGCCCACTACACTGTCGATTTTTCGTGGACTGATGCCGGATCCCATGCAGGCGCCTGCAGCCAGCGGTGAAGACGAGGTAACGAAGGGATAGGAGCCGAAATCGGTATCGAGCATGGTGCCCTGGGCGCCTTCCAGTACTATGTTGCTGCCCTTTTCCAGGAGGCTGCCAATCATTGAGGTCGTGTCCTTAATATAAGGCGCCAGGCGCCCGGCATAGCCCTGATATTCATGGAAAATGGCGTCGAGGTCAAGCGGGGAGGCGTCGTATATTTTAGTCAGCACCTCGTTCTTGGTGGCCATTACCACTGCCAGCCTCGTTTTGAATGCTGTAGAATCGAGCATATCGCAGGCGCGTATGCCCTTGCGGGCGGTCTTGTCGGCAAAGGCAGGGCCTATGCCCTTGCCGGTGGTGCCGATGGCGTCCTGCCCGCGCCTTTTCTCTTCAAGCCGGTCGATCATGATGTGCCATGGCATGATAAGGTGGGCGCGGTCGCTGATATGCAGGTTGGAGGTATTGACCCCCCGTGATTTCAGGCTTTCAAGCTCTTCGAGCAAAACTTTCGGATTAATCACCACGCCGTTGCCGATGATACAGGCGGCGCGCGGGTAAAAGATGCCAGAGGGTACGATGTGCAATTTGAACTCGCCGGAGGGGTTGATTACCGTATGGCCGGCGTTATCACCACCCGAATAGCGTATCACCGCATCGGCCTTCTCTGCGAGCAGGTCCACGATTTTTCCTTTACCTTCATCGCCCCACTGGGCGCCAATAACTGCTACAACTGACATTTTCTTATCCTGAAACGGGCAAACTAATATTTTTTCGTTAAATAGTCTATGGGAATATGTGAGGCAAAATAATCATGTGCGGGACATGTAATTCTTGCCCCAGAAATAGAGCAGGGCGCCGCCCGCGAGGATCAGCACAACCAGGCCGATGCTCACGGTGAGGAATATTAATGCGGGCAGTTCCAAATTTGCCCAGCGTATGCCCGCGACTGCCAGGGATACGCCTGCGATAATCCAGGCTGCTACCAGCCAGAAAAGGGTCACCACGCTCGCCTCAAAAATCCTGTCGCTCATTCTATATTACCCCTAGCTTTTTATGCCCGCTCCTTTTATTTTCTCGTCTGCCGCCAGACATGCGCAAAACGCTGCGTGACGGTTACAAAAGAAAGGACCACCACTATGGCCAGCGCTATAAAAACCTGGCTCAGGAGCAGTCCGAGCGCTAATATTATAACCCTCTCTACACGGGTAAACAAGCCGACGGTGCAGTCGATATTCAATCCCTCGGCGCGCGCCCTGATATAGCTTGTCAGGAAAGACCCGATGAGGGCCAGGAAAATCAAAACGAGTTGCCATGTCACGCTATACGGCCAGACCCCCGCGCCGGTAATAAAGATGAAACTGAGGAACAGTGCCCCTTCGGTAACGCGGTCCACGGTGGAATCAAAGAGCGCACCGAACAAAGTGGTTTTTTGCATGTAGCGGGCCAGTGCGCCGTCCAGCAGGTCGAAAAGGCCGGCCAGCAGAAATATGATGCCGCCCCAGAAAAGGTGTCCGAAGCCTATGACCACAGCCGCTACGAGGTTAACAATCAAGCCGATAATGGTCATAATGTCCGGCGTCAGCTTGAGCCTGCTTATCAGCGGTACGAGGGGGTCGGAGATCAACCGCCCTGCTTGCCTGCGTAAATCCTGGAAGTTTGACAATTCAATTTCCTTAATAAAAATTATTTGGACAGTGATAAATAATACTCCATCACCCGGCGGCTGACATTTTCCCAGCTGTATTGTCCGGCTGTCGCCAGGCCGTTTTGCCCCATTTTGAGCCTGGCCTGCCGGTCGTTCAGCAGCCCCAGCAGTGCGTCCGCCAGCGAGCGCGGGTCCTCCGGCCTGGCCAGTAGTCCCTCCTGCCCGTGCGTGAGAACGCTGGCGTAACCCGGGATGCTGGTAGCTACGACCGCTGTGCCGCTGGCCATGGCTTCAATCAGGACGATGCCGAAACTCTCCCCCCCGGTTGCGGGCGCGCAGAAGATATCGGCAGTGCGGTAGTACTTGGACAACTCGTTAAAGGGGACGTAGTTAGTGAAAAAAACATTATCGCCGACCAGACTTTTAGCCAGCATCTGGTAGTAATAGCGCAACCTGATGCCCGGCCCGGCTATGATAAGCCGGAAGCCCGGGAAATCCTTTTTAACTATTGCGCAGGCCCTTATCAGGTCTCCCACCCCCTTACGTTCCTCCAGCCTGCCAACGAAAAGTATATTGAGTTTATCATCTTTAAATTCAGTACGGAGTGGCCCATCAGGCTGATAGTGGTGGATGTCAACGCCGTTGGGGATGATATTATAATCGGCAGGCAGGTATTTGGCTATATAGTCGCGAGCCGGTTTAGAGACAGCAATCTTTCCGTGCAGCTTCTTCCCAAGCCTGCGCAAAGTGGGCCGGCCAAGCCAGTATAGCGCAGAGCTTTTGTGGCAGGCGTGGAAAGTGCCCACGTTCAGCGCCGGCGATTCGCTGAGCACGCTCAGGCTGAGCATGGGAATGAAAGGCTCGTGCAAGTGGATGATGTCGAAAGCCTCCCGGTCGAGGACCTTTTTAACCTGGTACGGCAGCCAGGGCGAAAGTGGTATGCGCGCGGTGGTCCCGCCGTAGGGGATGGGTATAGGCCTGCCGATGGCTGTAACTTCCACACCAAAATAGCGGGTACCGGTCCTGCGGACAGGTGCGACTATTTTCACCTGGTGGCCCATCAGGTCAAGGTGATGGGCCAGATAAGAGACGTGGTTGATAACGCCGCCCGGGTGTGAATAGTCGTATGGTGAAACCAGGCCTATTTTCATGCAGATACCGAGTCCAAGCTGTTACCGGCGTCTTTTCAGGAGGTTTCCGGCAGGCTGATGGGGCGTTGCTCGTCCTGTCCGCTGATAAACTGCTCCACACGCCTGTGGCACTCATCGTCCGAGTACTGGATCGGCGGGGATTTCATAAAATAGGAACTGGGGGCTACGATGGAGCCGGACAACCCGCGGTCCCTGGCTATTTTAAGGCACCTGACAGCATCGATAACCACTCCGGCCGAGTTCGGGCTATCCCAGACCTCCAGCTTGCATTCAAGGTTCAAAGGCACATCGCCGAAAGTGCGGCCCTCCATCCTTATGTGGCAGAACTTGCGGTCGAGCAGCCAGGGCACATAATCGCTGGGCCCCACATGGATATTATCGGGGTTCATTTCGAAATCGAGCTGCGAAGTGACGGCATTGGTCTTGGATATCTTCTTGGATTCCAGGCGTTCGCGTTCCAGCATATTGTAAAAGTCGGTGTTGCCGCCGAAATTCAGCTGATAGGTCCGCTCAAGCTTGACGCCGCGGTCGCGGAAAAGGCGCGTCAGCACCCTGTGCACGATGGTGGCGCCCACCTGGGACTTGATATCGTCGCCGATAATGGGCAACCCTGCCTCGCGGAAGCGGTTGTGCCAGTATGGTTCGCGGGCTATGAAGACAGGGATGCAGTTAACCAGTCCTACGCCGGCATTGAGGAGCTGTTCAACATACCACTTGGTCGCCTCTTCGCTGCCTACCGGCAGGTAATTGATGGCCACGTCGGCCTTCACATCTTTGAGGATGTTAACAATATTGGCGGTCGGGCCGGGGGCCTTTTCGATTAGCTTGCCCAGGTACTTGCCCAGGCCGTCGTGGGTCATGCCGCGCACGACCTTGACACCGGTTGCCGGTACGTCGCAGAACTTGTAGGTGTTATTGGGGGCGGTGAAAATGGCCTCGGACAGGTCCTTGCCAACTTTATTTTTATCGATATCGATGGCTGCCACGAAGTTGATGTCCCGTATATGGTAGCCCCCCAGGGTGACATGCATCAACCCCGGGACGAATTCACCGTCTTTGGCTTTCTTGTAGTATTGCACCCCCTGTACAAAGGACGATGCGCAGTTACCAGCGCCTATAATAGCTACGTTTATTTTTCCCATTTTGAACAACTCCTTACAGATCTCGGCGATATCTAATCCGACTGTTTCTCGCTTTCCTTAAGCATCTGATTAATAATCTGCCTGGGCCTGACCAGCCACATAGGCAATTTCGATTCATGCAATATCTTATCCGCAACGCTGCCCAGCACCCAGCGGGGTATGCCGCTGCGGCCGTGAGTGGACATAGCTATCAGGTCAACCTTCTCTTTTTTTGCAATGTCGATGATAGTTTCCGCCGGGTCTCCGGCGGTAATTCTGATGGCGGTATCGATGCCCCTGGCGGCCAGCCGTTTCTCGGTTTTATCGAGATATTTCTGGCCGGCATCGTGCATGGCCCTGACAAAATCGTTCAATTCGGGGCCGAGCCAGCGGGCCTCTACGGCGTGGGGGGCCGGTATGACATGCAGCAACACAATCGATGCCCCCGTCTTGAGGGCGACTGCCTCTGCGTCGTGCAGCGCTGCTTCACCCGCATCGGACCCATCCAGGGGGGTCAGGATGCGCCGGAAAGAGGTTCTGCCCGTGCGGTCGATCTCCCTGACCTGCTTACTGTGTATGCCCAGTATGGGCACCAGCGAACGCGCAACGACTTTTTCAAAGACGCTGCCCAGCCACCAGCGCAAGAGGCCGCCATGGGCATGCGTAGCCATGATAACAAGGTTGGTATGGTTCCTCTGAGCATACGATAATATGTTTTCCGCGGGACCTCCGTAAACCACCTTTCCCCGTGCTTTCAGGTTATCCTGCGGAAGGGTGATTTCGGAATAGGCAGCCATCTCCTCCTCGGCGCTGCTATAAAGCAGAACGGCCCTGCTGGTTATCTCATGCTTTTGCAGGTGCTCAACCGCATGCTGAACGTATTCTTCCAGCAACTGGTTGACCCGCCGCCGCTTGCTGCCAAGGCCGACACTCAGGATATCGACTTCCGAGCTGAACCTGGCGGCGATATCCCTGACGTACGGTAGAACGGTCTCCGCTTCTATAGAGCCATCAAGCGGGACGAGTATTTTCTTAAACATATCCGCTGAAAATCCGCATTATTATAACAGATTATTACCGGCGCCTTGTATCAGGGCAGAATTTTATGTTAATTTATAGCATGCTTTATGACTTTCACTCGCATACTTTTCATAGCGACGGGGTGCTGTCTACGCTGGAGCTTATCAGGAGGGCTGCGGTCAAGGGATACTCAGCCATCGCCGTTACCGACCATGCCGGGACAGGTTCCCTGGGCAGGATCATCAGCGAGGTCAGCGCGGATTGCGAACTGGCCAGGGCACACTGGGACATCCTTGCCATACCCGGAGTTGAGCTGACACACGTTCCTCACGCAGCCATTGACAGGGTTGCCAGGAAAGCCAAAGAACTGGGCGCCTGGCTGGTTGTCGTGCACGGGGAATCCCCCGTGGAGCCGGTGGAGGAGGGGACGAACTTGTCGGCCGTGGAGTCGGCGTACGTGGATATACTGGCGCATCCGGGGCATATGAGCGCGGAGGTCGCCGCTATTGCGGCGCGGAACGGGGTATTTATTGAGATCACTACGAGGCGAGGGCATTGCACTACTAATGCTCATGTTGCGAGGCTGGCCGGGGAGGCCGGGGCATTAATGCTGCTGAACTCTGACAGCCACGACGAGGACGACCTTCTTTCCGGGGAACTGGCGAGATCAACGCTCGGCCAGTCGGGCGTCAGCGGCCGTAAGATCAAGCAGATACTCGAACATAACCCGCTGAAACTGCTTCAAAGGATCAGGCGGCTGCCCTGAAGTCCTACGGTATTAAAGGTTGAAGACCTTATGAGGGT
>JBFYUA010000185.1:0-15906 GCA_041300305.1 Dehalococcoidia bacterium
CATAGAACGCATGAAGCGCGCACTTTACGAATACGTCATCGTGGGAGTCAAGACCAATATTCCCTTTCACAAAGCCGTCATGGAGAATACGCGCTTCTGCAGCGGTGAATTGGGCACACACTTTATTACGCAGGAAACTACGCTCATCGACGACATGCAGGCTATTATGGCACGCGAGCAACCACTCGAGGAGAAGCTATCCCAGGTCTTCGACGACAGCAAGCGGGCCGCGGCCATCGCCGCGGTGGTGGCTTACACACAGGCGTCCCAAAAGGGCGGCAGCGGCAGCGCGGATTCGTAAGATTATTCGGGCGGTCCAGCCGGTTTTTCTGACGTATTATCCCTGCCCTTGTCCTCTGTAAATATGTCGGCCACGTTTTTACCGAAGGCCTGGGCGGCCTTGCCGACGTCCTTGAATTTGGCCTTCACCTCTTCATCCTTGAAACGCTCCCCCAGCGTTTCGGCCGATTCCTTGGCCGCTTTACCCAGTTCGCGCGCTTTCTCCCTCAGCTTCGGGTCATTGAATATCTGTCCCATCGCATCCCCCAGCGCATAGAACATGTCACCAAGGTTACCGGCGGCCGTCTTCTTCTGCCCGTCTTGTGGTTCATCCATTACAATTCTCCTTTCTAATTTGCCCCAGTCAGTATTACAGCAAAACAGGGAACCTGTGGCCGCGCCATTAAAAGCGCCTGCCGAAATTTGATAACAGATTATCGCTGTTTCTTTTGCAAATTATACACCGGGGGAGGCGCCATGAAATTTTGGGCAGACTTAACCAACAACCGGGTCATCTCCCTGTTTTGGACCACATACGGGGAATTCGGCAAGGATAACGGCAAGCTGATGGCATCGGCGGTAGCCTACAGCCTGCTCTTCTCGCTTTTCCCCTTCGCGCTGGCGCTGCTGTCCATCGCCGGCTTCATGATGTTGTCAGCGGAGGTTGAAAACGAGGTCATCACGGCCATGGGCAACCTTATCCCCGTGGCCAGGGGACTGATAGTCAAAACGCTGGAGGGCGTGATCGAGGCACGCGGCGCTACCGGGGTCATCGCGCTGCTGGCGCTGGTCTGGAGCGCCTTATTTTTCTTCGATGCCCTGCGCAACTCCCTCAACAGCGCCTGGGGCGTGCCCACCGGCCAAACATACATTAAAGGACGCCTTATCAATGTTGCCATGCTGGTTTTAGCGGTTATCGTAATGGTCGCCTTCACCTGGCTGACCACCGCCATGCACTACATGCACGAGGCGAATATACAGTACGGCATTCTCAGGATAACCAGGAACAGCTTGTTCGTACGGCTGGTTTTCATGCTCTCAAGTGCGGCGCTTGCTTATGGCGTTATTATTTTCCTCTACCGCTTTATCCCGGTCAACCGGCCAAAATGGAAATATATCTGGTTGGGCGCACTACTGGCCACCATCGGATTTGAAGTCATCAGGTTCGCCTTTGTCTGGTACGTGAAAAATTTCGGGCAGTACAACCTGATTTACGGACCTATCGGCACGGTCATCGCCCTGCTGACGTTCATCTATTTGACCGCCTGGGTGCTGCTCTTCTTCGCCAAATTCAGCTACGTCAAAATGCGCCGGGACAACGAAGAGTTGCTGATAGCAGGCACTTCCCCGCGATCGGGTGCCTGACCGGCACGTCGGCTATCGTCTTCGGTCCGGGCGCAATCACATATCCCTCAAAACAAAACCGGCAATATGAGGCTTTGACAGACAAGATGTCAGGGGTCGGTAATACCATTAGTCCATCATGTTGAAGCGCCTGCCCGCAATGCAGTCCGAAAGCGGAATGCTGTATAATCAGGGCAAGGATTTATTATGATTGGTTTCCCCGACGCCTACCTGGATATCGAGACCACCGGACTTTTCCCCCATGAGAGCAGAATAACCGTAATCGGCATCTATTTCTGCAACGGTGATGAAAATAGGCTGGTGCAGCTTTACGACGAGAAACTGACCTGCAAAAACCTCCTCAACGTCATGGAAGGTACCGGGCAGATGTTTACCTACAACGGTTCACGTTTTGATGTACCGTTTATCCGCACGCACTTCGGGCCGGACCTGGGCCTTATGCACCCCCACATCGACCTGATGTATAAGTGCTGGGACCATAACCTGCGCGGCGGTTTCAAGAAAGTGCTCAGGCAACTTGGCATATCCAGGGAGACCGAGGGGATGAACGGGCTTGACGCCATATGGTTATGGCAGGAGTACAAACGCTCCAACAACCGCGCCGCGCTTAACCAGTTACTGCGCTACAACAGGGACGATGTGGTGAACCTGAAGGACCTCAGGGAAGCATTGGCGCGGATAGAGGTAGGAGAGAAGGTACGCGCCTGAGCGGGTTCCGGAAGGGAAATTAATAAGGGGGGCTGCTCCTGAGGAGCAACCCCCCTTTATTTTGTCTTCTGTTATAATTTATTTAGCTATTTTTTCGAGTTCCTTCAGGTGGGTGTCAATGCCCTTCCCGAAGAGTTTCAGCGTGATGGGTTGGCCGCCGCCATATTTCTTGTAGACCCTGCAGGTCTCGCAGATGCTGGTGTCGCGGCCGGTAGCGCCCTTGTCGTCCAGTTTGCAATAGGTCCCCTCGATCTCCCAGCAGGGCAGGAACTGGTACTTCTCAACCGGGCACTCGCTCTTTATCATCTCAGGGCAGTTGCAGAGCTCCCAGCACGGGGCCTTATCGGTCCAGAAATTCACGCCGCTGTCTGCTTTTACCTCTACTGCATTCTTTCCCTTTACTTTAGTTTCAGCCATTTTATTTGCCTCCTATATTTCTTCGTTATTTTCTTTTCCTTTACATTAACAATTTATCACACACATTGCGTAGCGCCATCCGTTTTAACGCTTAATTTACTTTTGCGCAAAAGCGCAACTGTCCAACGGCCACCTCATAAGAAAATCCCCCGCTCCTTGCGGAGCGGGGGACCAATGTCCTTTGCCAGGCCAATTAGTTAGCTTGCTGCGACCTTTTGCAGCACTTTCAGGGAGGTGTTGATGCCGCGGCCGAGCAGCTTCAACTGGATGGGCTTGCCCTCACCGTATGTCTTGTACACGCGGCAAACCTGGCAGATGCTGGTATCCTTGCCATCAGCGCCATAATCATCGAGCTTGCAATAGGTACCCTCTATCTCCCAGCAGGGCAGGAACTGGTATTTGAATGCCGGGCATTCAGCCTTGACCATGTTGGTGCAATGCGAAAGCTCCCAGCACGGGCTCTTGCCGGTCCAAAACTTGAACCCTTTGTCATCCCTGGTTTCCGCCGCTGTCTCTATCTTTTCCATCGTCTTTGCCATTTTCTTGCCTCCGTTTGTCCTTATTCTTTTTCAGGATGCTTATAATTTAACACCCTGCGCAAACCGCAGCATCCGCCATAATGCCTATCCTGCAGTTGCGCTTTTGCGCAATTGCCCCTACGCTGAATACGGACTACGGCGTAACCGAGACCCTGTCAGGCCACTTTGCTGACCGGCGGCGCGGCAGTTGTTCTTAAACGCCCCGGATACCTGCTTGAATGCGCATTTCGTGACGGCCCCGCCGCTCCGCCCCTGATTTGACCCCGCAAAATATGTTGCTAGGACAAGGACGATAGTCTACTATTCAAACATATAAATTCAGGGTCGTTACACAGAATATCATTGGGTGTAGCGGGGAGGCAAAAGGAGCACGTCGCATGGTCAGGGGAAGGCAAGGGCAACGTATACCGGGTCACGGGCGGAGAGGAGGACGGGGGCAGGTCCCATTCTTCTTTGGAGCGTAAAATTATGACTGAGAAAAAAGCTCCTGGAAGTGCGGCCGGTGAGTTACGCAGACGGGCGGAGAAGCTGGCCAACCGGAAAGCCCCCGAAAATTTGCAGGCGCTGTCGCCTGCGGCGGCCCAAAAGCTGTTGTATGAAAGGCGTGTGCAACAAATCGAACTGGAGATGCAAAACGAGGAACTGCGCACGGCACAGGAGAAGCTTGCAGAGTCGCGGGAACAGTATTTTGAGTTGTACGATGTGGCGCCGGTGGGCTATTTCAGCATCAGCGAAAAAGGAGTCGTATTAGAGGCCAACCTGACGGGCGCCAATATGCTGGGAGTGGTGCCGCGTGATTTGCGCGCGCAACGCTTTAGCCACTTCGTGTACAGGGATGACCAGGATGTCTATTACCTGCACCGCAGGAAGCTCTTTGAGACGCGGTCGCCGCAGCTATGCGAGGCGCGGATGGTACGCAGGGACGGCTCGCTATTCTGGGCGCGTGTGGAGGCAATCCTGGCGCAGGACGGCAAGAGCGGAAAACCTGTATGCCTGGCGACCATAAGTGATGTTACGTTGAAAAAACGGGCCGAGGAGGCCCTGCAAGTAGAGCGCGACCGCGCCCAACAGTACCTTGATATCGCCGGTGTCATACTGCTCGGCCTGGCGCCCGACCAGACGATCACTCTCATTAACAGGAAAGGATGCGAATTGCTGGGTTACACCCAGGAAGAACTCATCGGCAAAAATTGGTTCGACACGGTCCTTCCGGAAGCTGAGAGGGAAATGGTCAAAGCCGTGTTTGCCCGATTAATCAAAGGTGAGCTGGAACCTGTTGAGCACGTAGAAAATTATGTGCATACCCGCGGCGCAGAAAAACGGCTGATCAGCTGGCACAACGCGCTGGTGCGGGACCCGGACGGCAACATTTACGGCACTTTGAGCTCCGGTGAGGACATCACCGACAGCAAGCGCATGGCAGAGGAACAGCAGCGTGTAGAAAAGCTGGAATCCATCGGATTGTTGGCCAGCGGCATCGCCCACGATTTCAATAATATCCTGACCGCCATCCTGGGCAATATCAGCCTCGCCCGGATGGAGGCGGAACCCAACAGTGAAATACAGAAAATCCTGGAGGAAACAGAAAGGGCATCACTGAGGGCCAGCGAACTGGCCGGGCGGCTGCTGAACTTCTCCAGGGCAGAGCCGCCTGTTAAGAAATTGGTCTGCTTGGCGGAACTGCTCAGGGATACCGCAGGCACTGCCCTGCGCCGCTCCAATGTCAAATGCGCTTTCTCAATACCCGCTGACCTGTGGACAGCCGAGGTCGACGCCGGGCAGGTAAGCCAGGTCATTCATAACCTGGTTGTCAATGCCCGGCAGGCCATGCCGGCAGGCGGTACTATAGAACTCCTTGCCAAAAATATGGCGCTCATTGAAACACAAGCACTGGGCAGGAGCCTGCCGATTAAGGAAGGGGACTACGTGAGGATCTCCGTTGCGGACCACGGCGGCGGCATACCCGCGGAGCACTTAGACAACATATTCGATCCGTTTTTTATCAGCAGGCAAAAGGGCAACGGGCTGGGATTGGCCACCGCCTTCTCGATTGCGCGGCAGCACGGCGGGCATCTCAGCGTAGAATCGAAACCCGGCTCCGGCTCAACCTTTTACCTCTACCTGCCCGCCTTCACACACACAACTGCCCCTCGGCAGGATAAAAAGGAGGCAATGAAAGCCACCGGGAAGGTCCGGATACTCGTTATGGATGATGAGAAAGCGGTGAGAACGGTAGCGGGCCGCATGCTCAAACACCTCGGCCATGATGATGTGGAGTTTGCCTCCGATGGCGCCGAGGCGGTCAGACTGTATAAAGCCGCCATGGAATCAGGCAACCCCTTCAGCGTAGCCATCCTGGACCTGACGGTGCCCGCAGGCATGGGAGGCGACGTGGCCATAAGCAAGCTGCTCAAGATTGATCCCGGGGCCAAGGCGATTGTGTCCAGCGGGTATGCCGATGAATCAGCTGTGGTCAGTTACAGCAATTACGGGTTCAGCGGCGTGGTCGCAAAGCCCTATACCACCGAGGAGCTTGGTAAAGTCTTGCAGAACGTGATGGTATAGACCCTGCTAATGTTTCAGCGAGGAGCGTAGCGACAAACAATCCCCCGGATTGGACATGCGGAATATGTCATTCCGCATGTATTGAGAAGCTGTGCCGTGATATAATGGGCCCGCTGCATCCGCAGAATCAAGTAGCCGTAAGGAGAATCAGCGTATGCCCAATAAAGCGACCGGCAGCGGTTTTTATGGCTGGTGGCTGCTGCCAATCCTCTGCCTGGTATATTCAATCCCCATCGGCTTTGCGCTCTACGGGCCTCCGGTCATCAATACCTACATGACCAGGGCCCTCGGCTGGGAGCGCGGCCAGATAAACCTGGGTTATACCATTATGGGCATCGTGCTGGGCATGGGCGCCCTGTTCATTCCCTTCCTGATCAACCGTTTCGGACCGCGTAAGACCCTGGCCATCGGCGCTATCTTAACCGCAGCCGCGGGGCTCCTGATGGCGCTCTGCGGACAGGTTTACCCTGCTTATCTTTTACTATGCTTCTTTGCCGGCCTGGGCATATCTTTCGGGTCGGTATTGCCTGTGCAGACACTTGTGCTGTACTGGTTCAACGCCCACCGGGCGCTGGCCATGGGACTGGTGCTCGGCGGCGGCGCCATCGGCGGCTTTATTTACCCTCAAATAATCAGCGCCTGTATCATCAATTTTGGCGGCGACTGGCGCGTTGGCTGGTACGTAATCGCCATCACCTGTTTCATCGGGGCGGTAATCGCTATACTGGCCGTGCGCAACCGCCCGGAGGACCTCGGCCAGCACCCCGACGGGCTTTCGCCTGAGCGTTTGCGAGAGGCCATCCTCCATGCCAAACACAAGCCCATCAGGACCTACCGGTCACCCCTTAACTGGAGGTTCAGGGACGCCGTCAGGACGCGTTCCCTCTGGATGATTGTCGCCGCAACCGGCTTGATCTTTTTCCTCTGGCAGGCGGTGCTGACGCAGACCACTTTCCACCTGCGCGATATAGGGTTCTCACCCGAAGACCCGTCCATTTTCCTGCGCCCTGAATTCGTTTACGGTATGATACTGGCCTGCAGCATCATCGGCCGGCTGAGCGTCTCATTCCTCGGCGAACGTTTCGAATCGCGCTTCCTCATCTCATTCGCGGGGTTCTCGCTGGTAATCGGCGGCATCCTTTTCTCGCTGGCATCCAGGGATAACTTGTGGGCCGTGTATTTATTTCCCCTTTTCACGGGCTTCGGTTTCGGCGCGACCTATGTTTCCGTTCCCTTGATTACAGGCAACTATTTCGGCGCCGGGGCCTTCCCCGGCATCAGCGCTATAACCAACCCTGTGGGTTCCGTTTTCCAGTTCTCATCGCCATTTATCGCCGGCTGGCTGTACGATGTTAACGGCAACTACGACCTGGCCATGCTTATCGGATGCAGCGGCGCGCTGATGGGAGCGGCGCTGATACTTTTATGCAAACCACCTCAACCGGGCAGGGATGCCGCACACGCATAAATGAAGGCCCTTTGTTTAAGATAACTATTTTAATTATTAATAATAAATAAGGAGAAGACCCATGCAATTTAAAACAGTCGCTTACACGGAAAAGGACGGCATACTTCATGTCAGGCTGAACAGGCCGGAGAAAAGGAACGCTTTGAATTTCGAGATAATCAGGGAGATTCAACAGTGTATCGCAGAAGTGGCCACATTGCCCAACGTCCAGGTTGTGCTGCTCTCCGGGGAGGGAAAATGTTTCTCCGGGGGCACCGACCTGAACTCGTTCCAGGCCGGCGGCAGCATTCAGGATATCCGCCGTGGTGTGCGCTCTTTCCAGGCCATGTTTAACGAGATCGAACTGCTGGAAAAGCCGGTCATCGCCCTCATCCACAGCTACTGCTTCGGGGGGGCGCTGGAGCTGGCACTTTCCTGTGACCTGAGGATCTGCACCCCTGATGCGGCCTTCAATATCCCCGAGGTCAATATGGGCATGGTCCCGGACGGCGGCGGCAGCCAGAGGCTGCCCCGCGTAGTGGGCGTTGGCCGCGCCAAGGAACTCATTCTGACCGGCAAGACCATCAACGCGCAGAAAGCTGAACTCTGGGGACTGGTAAATGAGATAGTACCGCCCGAAAAGCTCGAGCAAACGGGTATCGCCTGGGCCAAAGAGATAATGGCGAACGGCATGATAAGTGTCGGGCTTGCCAAGCGCAACGTCGATATGAGCTATAACATGAGTATACACGACGCGCTGGAATGCGCCGGCATGGCCCAGAGCCTGGCTTTCTCCGACCCCAACTTCATCAAGCGCGTCGAACAGCGGTTCCTCGATAAGGTGAAGGGCAAGAAAGCCTGATCCAACCCAATAAAAGCCAAGTTTCAAACAAGAGTGTGTGTGCCGGTCGGCACACACCTCTTTATTTTTCAGGCTTGACATATCAAGGTGATGACAGCTATTTTAGAGAGGGTTTTTTAAAACTTTCGCTGCAACCACATAATAAAAATTATAAGGAGCTTGGACATGAAATTCGATAACCTTGCCTGCACAGAGAAGGACGGGATACTGCATGTAAAATTAAACCGGCCCGAGAAAAGAAACGCCATCAGTCCCATGGTTTTCTGGGATATTGAGAGGTGCTTCTCCGAAGCGGCCGTGCAGCCCTCCATCCAGGCCATACTGCTTTCAGGCGAAGGCAAAGGGTTTTCGGCCGGGACCGACCTGACCGCTTTTCAGCCCGGGGGCAACGCTGCCGATGTCAGGCGGTTCGTCCGCATGGCGCAAAGGGCCTATAACGAGGTGGAACTGGCCGAGAAGGCGGTTATCGCGCTTATACACGGCTTCTGCTTCGGCATAGGTTGCGAACTGGCGCTGGCCTGTGACCTGAGGCTGTGCTCGCCGGAGGCAGTTTTCAATATCCCCGAGGTTGTCATGGGCCTGATACCGGATGCCGGCGCCAACCAGAGGCTGCCCCGCATAGTGGGAGTGGGGCGGGCCAAGGAGCTTATCCTGACCGGCAAAACCATAGACGCGCAAAAGGCCGAGAAGTGGGGACTGGTCAACGAAGTTGTTAAGCTTGAAGACCTGGAAAAGACTGGTATGGAGTGGGCCAGAGAGATAGCCGCCAATGGACCGACCGGCGTCGGCCTGTCCAAGCGCAATATAGATATGAGCATGAGCATGAGCATGGCAGACGGGCTGGAATGCGCGGGGATGGCGCAAAGCCTGGCATTCTCCGATCCCAAATTCATCACCAGGATAGAGCAGCGCATCACGGAGAAGCTGAAGAAAAAATCATGATAATACGGCAGTAGTTACCTTATGAAAGTCGTCCTGCATATCTGTTGCGGCGTCTGCGCGGCAGGCGCCGCCGATGTACTGTTGAAAGAGGGCCACCGGGTCACCGGCTTCTTCTATAATCCTAATATCTACCCGGAAGAGGAGTACCAATTGAGGCTGGAAGCCGCCCGGCGCACCGCGCAACATCTCGGGTTCGGCCTGGTTGAAGGCAAGTATGACCCCGAATACTGGACACCCGCTGTTCAGGCCATGGGCGGTGAACCGGAGGGCGGGGCACGATGTTTTATCTGCTACCGCATACGCCTGGAAAGGGCCTTTGGTTTTATGCAGGAAACGGGGGCGGATGCTTTCACCTCCACACTGACCATCAGCCCGCATAAACCGGCCCTGGAGATCAACCGTATTGGCGCCCAGGTCGGCGGAACGAGCTTCATGGCCAGGGATTTCAAAAAGAAAGACGGCTTTAAAAAAGCTGTCGCGCTGGCAAAGAGTTGGGATATTTACCGCCAGCATTACTGCGGTTGTGCCTACAGCTTGCAAGCAGGGGGACGATGAGCAGCCGTGGCGCAGCGGCTGTTCTGCTGGCCTCCGTGCTTATTACACTGGTTATTCCCGCCTGCCAGGGCAATGCCAGGCTGATACCTTATACAGGTACGCATGGCTTTCAGGTGGTGCTGGAGAATAATCCCCTGGCCACGGACCCTTCCTGGGACCGGTTGAAAGCGTTCCTGGCAGAGGATAAAACCGACGAGCGCGACTATGTTATGGGCGATTTCGTCTGCGGGTCATTTGCCCAGGACGTGCACAATAACGCTGAGAAAGCCGGCATCCGTGCGGCGTGGGTGGCCATCGATCTCGCCAACAAACCCATCGGCCATGCCATCAACGCTTTCGATACCACTGACCGCGGTATGGTATTCACTGATTCCACGGGAGACACCGCTGAGGACAATGAAGCCGCTATACTCAAACCCGAACTGGAGGAGAACGGGCACAGCTTAACCGGCCATAGCCGTGACCGCATTGCCTACGTAGTCAAGGGCAAAGAACTGGGTTTCATCGGCCTGGATACTGCCCAATCCCCCGACTACTTCTATTATGAGCAGTACCGTGAGAGCAGCCGGGAATATATTTCCCTGTTAAATGAGTATAATGCTAAAGTGACTGCCTATAACAGTGACGTCCAGGCTTTCAACAATTGGGTCAGCAGCAGGGTATTAGTGGCCGGGAGCAGCGAGGCCCGCAAGGCCGAACAATGGAAAGGCAACCTCCGGACATCTGAGTACATGCTTAAAACAGCGGAGGCCAGCCTGGAAAATGCCGGCGCCGGATTGGGGCCTATCTGGAAACCACTGGGAATCGTATCGAATATCGATATCAGGTGGTAAATAACCAGGGATTCAGCGTTGCTTTTTACCGCGGCAGGCAATAAACCGCTCGATAGACCGGTCATAAGTGCGTTCAATCTCGGCCGGGAAATAGCACGCCGGCAGTTCACCCGATTCCCTGTGGTACTTTATACACTCACAGCACAAGCCCTTGCGTGAGCATGGCTCGTAAGTGCAGTTGCATTCCGCCTTGTTTTCGCCCGATTTACATTCTCTCATTTTGCCATATCCGCGATTATCCGCTAACCAGTCAATCCAGGGGCATTATCTGCAGGGGCGGCACGGGTTGAAGGTCAAATGCTATGCCTGCTTCTTTAAAAAGGTCTAAAAAGGCGTCGTCAGCATATTTACCGAAGGTCACAAAGCGCTTGATACGCGCGTTGGCCAGCATCTTGGCACAGAGTATGCAGGGTGAATGGGTGCAGTATATCACGGCGCCCCCGAGGCTTACGCCATGAAGGGAAGCCTGGATGATAGCATTCTGTTCGGCATGGATACCCCGGCACAGCTCGTGCCTGGTACCCGAGGGGATATTCAATTCATCCCTGAGGCAGCCAAGCTCAAGGCAGTCCTTGACCCCTGCAGCCGCCCCATTATACCCGGTTGAAAGTATATGCTTGTCCCTGACGGCAACAGCGCCCACGTGATGACGCCGGCAGGTAGCCCGCTCGGCTACCACTAGGGCAATTTTAAGGAAGTACTCGTCCAGCGCCGGCCTTATCATCTCTTTCACTTTAATACCCTGATTACATTCTCAGCCTGCTCAACTAATGATTCCAGTGTGCTGCAGTTGCTGATGGTGAAATCGGCCATGGCTATCGGGCCGCCTTTATTAACGTTTTCTATTTCGGCGTAGTCACGGGCCGCCGCCTGTTCCACTGTCAACGGCCTCACCGGCCGGCCCCTTAATCTCCGGTATCGCAGAGCCGGAGGAGACCAGACGGCCACCACCCTTAAGTCCGCGCCCAGCCTTTCTTTGAGAAATTTGTACTCCTCCCACGAGTACAATCCATCTATGACCACGTGGGATGTTTTCAACGCAGCCTCGATGCGGGGCAAATTAAGCATGGCGTAGGCGGCCATTCCATGCTTCTCCCTCAGTTCCTCCCTCACTATCCTCTCATTTTCTTCGGATAACTTGAGCTTGCGTTTTTTCACCTCTTCATCGGTCATGTCCCCAAACCTAATTCTATGATAGGCGCCGGATTCAAAAACCCTGGCAACCTCGGATTTACCCGAGCCGGGCATGCCTACAAGAGCTATAACATTCATTTATATTTCAAGCTTAACCTGTCAATAATTTCCGGATACACAATTATAGATAACATCTGCTTCCGCTGGCAAAGGGCGAATCAAACCCGAAATTCTTATATTATGAGCAATTACAGCCCGGTTTATCTGAACTTAAACCGGATAACCGCAACAATTATCACTATGCCGATAATTATGAAGATGAGGCCGAAGGCAACTATCAGCATATCTCTGTCCGGGCCCTGGGGCACAGAAGTTGCGCAGGCTGGGGCGGCCAGTTCAAGCTCATTGATATTAACCCTATATTTTCCCGCTTCTTCTTTGGGTACCACCCAGTTGGTACAGGAAGTTGCCCCCGGCGTTAAGGCCACGGTTCTGGGATATTTCTTTATGCCGCTAACCACCAGCCGTAATGTGTAAGATTGTTCATCGGCGGTGGTGTTTTTCAGGCAGATTTGCACATTATCGGACTTATCCTGCGATTCCACGCATATTGTGGTCACCACGAAATTGGGCAAAGCCACGGGCGGCGCCGGCGGTAAGCTGCGCCCGGGCGCGGCGGTAGTTGCTGAACCATGAGATGTAACCCCCGTATTAACAGGGGCCGGGGCAGACGGGGCGGCCGGAGCCGGCATTGCCGCAATAACAGTCGGTCCTGATATAGTGCCATTATCACTGGGACCAGACAACTTTAACGTGGTCTGCTCACTGGTTACCATTCCTGTATTGGAAATGGTTACATTCGTAGCCAGATCGGTGTTAATCTTCACTTTAAAGCTGATATGTGCCACGTCGCCTGTATTCATGGTTCCCACATTTACTATCAGGGGGTTGCCCGCTTCGTTCACCGTGCCGCGGTCGGTCTGCAGGGAACCGGGCACATACGCTGTATTGGCCGGTACCAGGTCCGTGTATGTTGCTCCCGTAACCGGTGATCCCGTATTTGTCATCACTATGTTGTAGGTCAGTGTATCGCCGGCATAAACGGGGCCGCCGTTGTCGTCCGTTACGGTTTTCAAAGCGTGGATGGTAGTCCTGGTAATGGTCGAAATGGTGCTTTCACTCTCTGCACGGTAATCATTGATGCCGCCGGCACCCGTCCGCTTCTCAGGATTATCGCCGTAATACGAGTTATAGGTCAGCATATTGCGGTTAACCAGGGCAACTCCGACGGGCGCCGTGGCAGCAACCCTGCAGCGGTAGGTGAAGGTAATCTCGTTATCGCCTAACGTCAGAACCGGGATATTAAATACCAGCGAGCCGGGCAAACCGCTGACATCTACCTGCGAGGCCGGCAGCGAACATGATCCGGCAACATAAGAGAGGTGTGCCGGCAAAGTATCAACTATTCGCAAATCGTAAGCATCCGCCGTGCTATTATCGCTGTGCCTGACCCTGACGGTGAAAGTGCACTGGTTGCCAAGTGTAACCTCGCTGATATCCGACACCTTGCTGATGGTCAGGTTGGGTTCGATGATGCTGATATTAAGTATATTGGTAGCTTGCCCTCCCGGAGGTCCACCGGTCCAGGAAACATAGCCTGTATTGGGAAATGAGGCCCCGTCCTGGTTGCCGGCAACGTTCAAAACCGTGGCATATATCCTCGCCCTGAAATAGTCATCCACGAGTGAACCATTGGCCGGGTTAGTGACATTGTCCATGGTGAAAGTCACCCGCTGACGCCCGTCGGGTTCTATCGTGATAGCCGGGTTATTATAGGAAGGTCCGGAATAAGAAATCCCGGCATTGCCGGACAACACTTCCGCCCGCTGAAAAGCAATGCCAGCGGGCAGGATATCCCAAACGACAACATCCATGACCGTACCCTGAATAATATCCACCTGGATGGCGAAAATCGTGGTTTCACCGATGGCGAATTTCTTAGAGGGGAGGGACGCACAGAGACGCTTTGACACGTTGATATCCGAGTTGACCCTGAAAGCCGCACTGCCCTGTACCGGTGGCATGTTCCGTTCAAGAGCACCCAAATCGCCCCGCGCAGTTCCGTAGGACGCATTGCCGGTATTATTAATGGTTTCTCCAGTAATAACCAGAACCGTCAGCCTGGCGGTAAAGGTGAGCGTAACAGTCTGACCAGGAGGCAGGTCAAAGGGACCTATGCTCATGTCGTTTCCAACAAGTACCGCTGAAGGCGAAGGGGAAACGGTGGAGGTGATATTGATGCCGGTGATATTGTCCAGCTTGCTCGAGATATTGTCAGTGAACAACACGTCGTAGGCCGTCGTCTGACCGATATTGCCAAAAACCACCTGGTAATTCACCATTGAACCTGCAATTAAGCTGGCCGTATCAGAAGTTGTGCTCTTGCCCAGCGTCAGTTCCGGCAGGCCTACCGTGATGCTGGTCGTTTTGATATCCAGCAGTTCCTCACCATACGTAGGATCAATGTAATAAAGCGCGGCTGAGTTACCGAGGATCGTGCCGCTATGATTGGCCGGGATATTGTCCACCCTGGCCTGGTACGTGATGGTAATGCCTGCTGCTGAACTTGCCGTTACGCCGCCGAAGCGGAAATCCAGCCTCTCGGGGTTACTGCCTCCTGCAGGTGTCCTGGTGAAGAAAGGCGCCGCTTCAACCGGCAGATTGGCCGTGGAAACCCCGCCGGGTACGGTCACTATGAGGCTGCCTGCAACATAGGATAACCCTGTCGTAAGGTTATCTGCAACCCTGAGGCCGCTGGTGGCGCCGGTGGGAACGTTCACCGTGACCTGGTGGGTAACTGTCTCACCTATTGAATACCGCGGCATAGCGCCAACCACTGTTTTATCCATTGAAGGTATCATCACACGCACCTCGGCGGTAGCCGATCGGCGCAGGTCGTTGATACCACCCGTCCCCGTCCTTTTTCCGGTCGCTGTGCCCGGATCGCCGGGGGTTGTATCACCAGTTCCATGGTTGCCCGGTAAAGTGCTGCCCGTTAACAAAACAGTGTTGGATATCGTGCCGTCATAGGGGATATTTGTGACCAGGTCTGCCGTATATGTAATATCCACGTATTCACCGGGGTCGAGCCTGTCTATATCCACGTTCAATTGTGTGGATGTAGAATTATTTGTTGCATTAATACCTGAGCCATACGGGACCATCGAAACGACCATTAGATTATGATAATCCGCATTAAGGGGGTCATTCACGTTAATATTGAAGAGAGGCGCGGGCCTGGTTACATTCTGGTTATCCGCCCTGACTGTGAATGTGACCTGTTGTCCACCCTGCACGGTGACCGGGCTTGAAGTCTTGGTTACAACGGGCGCCGGCACATTGACAAACTGATTAATGTAAACCGAGGCCACAGTTATCCTGTTGCCGCTGGCATTAGTAAATGTCACCTGCCCCCTATTGGGTATCTGTGTGCCCCTCTGCACAGTTACAATGTTCTTTACCACGACACGCAGGCGCACCGTAATTGTTTCCTTGGTTGCCGTAATTGCATCTGCGTTGGTGACAGTGCCGAGATTAAAAGTCAGGGGGCTGGATAGCGACGGGGTAATCGCCGCAAACACATTGGGCGCCGGCAGCGGGAACCCGCTGGCCGTCAGGTTCTCGCTGTTGCGGCTGATCTCGGCTGACCCCGGGAGATATTCAACATAGGTCGAAAGCACATCCACTAATGACACGGTATCTGTGATGCCGACCGGGAAATCGAACTTCAATTCGTAGGTCAACACTTCGCCTATCACCACGTTATCGCCCGATGATACGTCGGGAGGTTCAGAGGTGCTCAGCAGTGCCTTGGTGGCAGCGGCCTGCCTGGCCCTGATATTAGTTGTCACCGAAGCCGTGTATGACCTGTCCCAGGGATCTGTGCCCGGCAGGGAGGTGTAGTTCTCGGTAGCCGTGTTGGGATAGTTGGTGCCGGCCACTATGTCAGCCCGTAGCATAGCCCTGAAGGTAAAGACCTTTACCTCGGTCGGCCTTATTATCCCGCCGCCATTATAGGTTACGGTTGGTGAAGCATAGCTATAGGTAAACCCGGCCGGCGTGCTCAATTGAGTGACGGAGCCCAGGTGAAGTGCGGCGCCATCCAAAGGATCAGTTATGACAACGTTGAAGGCATCAGATGTGCCGTTGTTCACTACTCTTAAGGTTATAGTGATAAGGTTGCCGCCGTCAGCAGGGTTG